>URPS01000001.1 GCA_900549855.1 uncultured bacterium
GAGCGGATTTTCGGTAGGGCGTGAGCCCGTAAGAGCAAATAACATGAAAATGACGCAAAAATCCGTCAGGATTTGATGTCATTGCAATGTTATGCTCGCCCGAATAATCCAAGACAGGGTTAGGGTGAGGTAGAAGTTACGCATGTAGATAATAAGTAGTGCCACGTCATTGCGAGAAAATCTGTGATTTTCGTGGCAATCTATATATTCAACCGGATTACTACGTCACTAACGTTCCTCGTAATGACGTAGCGCTAGACTACAAGCTTAAAGAACAAATTAAAGAATCCACTTATTTTGCTCTATTCATCATTCTCAATTTCATAACTCTTGCATCAAAAATATCTGAAAAATGTTCTGGCATTTTTAAATATTCTCTATCAGCAGGAGTTAAATTTTTAAGCATATTCTTAACTTTTCCGATATACTTGTTTGTGAGATTTGTTTCTTCTGGGAAAAACATATGTGATAATGTCGGTGGTGTAGTTGGTTCTTTTGGATTCAATAAATAATTCATAGTTACAGCCAAGTCTGTTCTATGAAGTCCCAAAAGACAAGCCATATAAACTTTACCATCATCCATCATTTTGAAAAATTCACTCATTTGACCTACAAATTTTTTAATAGCTTCACGTCGCTCTTCCATTGTCATTTTACCTGAAAATGGTGCATTAAAAATTGGCATATTATCTCTAATTTTTAAATTAAAATAATCTAATCCATTTCTTCTACAAGCTTGAGCATATTTGGACTCATCACCGCCTTCCGGTCGCAAATCAATAATAGTATTCACACCGCACTCTTTTAATTCAGTTAACAAATTTTGCCTTTGGTTAGCTAGAGTTACACCTCTCACTGAATTTGAATCAATAAGACGGAAGTGAGAAATCCCAAGATTTTTAAGTCTGCCAATATCCAAGCTACCTGTACTTCTTACAAATTCATCATGTACAGGAATATTTGTATAAATATTCGGTGCAGCCTGTTTAAAAGTTGGCTTTTTTGCTGATGATACAGCATTGAGATTTAAAAAATTTAAAGATAAAATATTCATAGTACTTACTTTAAAACTTGTAAAAATAAAATTTGCTACCTTTAAAAATCCCTACCTTAATGAACGTGAATGACAAATTGCTATTGCTATTGCATCGACAGTATCATCAAGTTTTGGTAATTTTTCGCTTTCTAATGCAATTCTCACCATTTGTTCAACTTCTTTTTTATCAGCACGACCATATCCAGTCAAAACTTGTTTTACAACCATAGGAGTATAGCCAAATGTAGGAATCCCAAATTTTTCTAATACCGTTAATATTACACCACGAGCTTCCGCAACAGGAATTACAGTTTTTTGGTTCTTGAAAAAAAATAACTCTTCAACCGAAGCACAATCAGGTTGATATTTTTGCACAATAGTTGATAAATCATTGTATACTTCTAAAAGTCTTTTTGAATCAGGAAGCTTTTTATCTGTCTGAATTGAACCTGATGCAAGTAGCTGAATATTATCACCCTCAACTTCAATCAAGCCATAACCAACAATCGCCATCCCCGGGTCTATTCCTAATATTTTCATAAATTTATTATAACACAGATGCCTGCTCAATCTAAATCGTTATAACGAATAAGTTTCAAAACGTAACAATTACACAATCTTTAGTGACAAAATTATTTCTTCGGAGTATCATAATTACGGTACGTATATTAAAAGAAAAGGTTTTTCCATGGAAAAAGAAAAAGTTATCGGTATTCCAAGAGGAATGTCATTTTACAACAATTATCCGTTCTGGTACGGATTTTTCTCAAGCTTGGGGATAAAAATAGTTTTGTCTGATCCAACAACAAAACAAACAATGTCAGACGGTTCTGCACTCGTTGTTACAGAAACTTGTCTGCCAATCAAAATATATTTAGGACACATTCTTAACTTAATCGCAAAAGGAGTTAAGAACATATTTGTCCCATCTTTACAGTCCGTAGCCCCAAAAATCTACAACTGTTCTAAAATCAGAGGATTGCCGGATTTAGTAAGAAATGTTATAAAATCTGACATCAATATTATCGAACCGACATTGGATAAATCTGCTAAACACGGTGGTTTGTATACTTTTTTGGAAGAATCTGTTAAACCTTTTGGCATTACAGACATTGAAGAAATAAAAAAAGCTTCTAAACAAGGGTGGAAAGTATACAACAACTTTTTAGTAATGATGCGCTCAGGCATGAGTTATAAAAAAGCCATGAATTATGCTCTTCAAGGTAAAGTGTTCATAGAAAATTCTTCTAATTCAGCACCTATTAATGTTGCATTAGTATCACACGCATACAACATTTACGATGACAGAGCTTGTATGAAAATATTTGAAAAATTAGAAAAGATGGATGTTAAAGTATTTACATCACTTCAACTTACTGACGAGCAGATGGACGAAGGAATTTCTTCACTCGGTCAAAAGCGCTATTGGGCAAATGAGTATGAAATGACAGGTACTGCGGGACATTATCTAAAAGATAATAAAATTGACGGTATTGTAACTTTGAACGCTTTTGGTTGCGGTCCTGATTCATTAATGATTGAAAGAATTACAAGAAAAGCTAAAGAAGCAGGAAAGCCAATATTGTCTTTAACAATTGATGAACACACAGGTGAAGCTGGTTTTATTACAAGATTAGAAGCGTTTATTGACATGCTTTATCGTAAAAAACGTTCTAAAATTATTAATAAAATTTCTATGGATGGTGAGTACGACTACGTTCCACAGACAAACATCTGCGATTCTTTGTTTGTAGAAAAGAAGTAAAAGAACCCTCTACACAGGAGAGGAAACCGTTTAGCCCCCACCCAAATTTCTAAGCTTCGAGCTAATAAGCTCTTAGCTTGAAATTATTCCCTCCCCCTATAAAGGGAGGGTGGCTAAAATTAGAGCTTTAACTTAGACAAGGTAAAATGCTAGACTTCAAATCCACATTAAAAATGGCTATAAACTCACTAAGAGTAAATATGTTACGTTCAGCTTTAACCAGTTTGGGCGTAATTATCGGTGTGAGTGCTGTAATCATAATGCTTGCGGTTGGTTCCGGAGCTAGCAAAAAAGTTACACAAAATATGGAGTCCATGGGTACAAATTTATTAACCGTACGTTCTGCTTCCGCTAAATCAGGCGGCGTACATATGGGCATGGGCACAAAACCGACACTAACTTCTAAAGATGCTATTGCTATCGAAAAAAATGCCAGAGGAATTTTGGCAATTTCCACAATGTCATCAGAAAGTAAACAACTTACATACGGAAACCAAAACTGGTCTACATCTGTATACGGAATTCAACCTGCTTATTTGTACATAAAAAATTACGAAATAAATAGCGGTAGAAGCTTTGTTCCGGAAGATTTACAAAATAGTGCAAAAGTTGCACTATTAGGTTCAACAGTAGCAACAGAACTTTTCGGTGATGTTGACCCAGTAGGAAAAGTAATTCGAGTTGGCAATATTCCGTTCAAAGTAATAGGTTTACTAAACACAAAAGGTCAAACTGGACCATTTGACCAAGACGATTTAATTTTTATACCAATAACAACTGCGCAAAAGAAAGTTTTTGGCACAGATTTCCCCGGAACAGTGAGCCAAATTGTTATTAAAGGACAAGATGCTGATACTTTAGATGAAACCATTGATGATATTGATGAAATTCTTACAGCACGTCATAACCTCGGAAAGAATCAAGACAAAGATTTTGAGATAAGAAATTCGGCTGAATTTCAGGAAAAAATGAAATCAACCGTTCAAACTTTTGCAATACTTTTAGCATCAATTGCATCAGTATCTTTGCTTGTAGGCGGAATCGGGATTATGAATATAATGCTTGTATCTGTAACCGAAAGAACTAAGGAAATCGGTATAAGAATGGCTATTGGAGCTCGTGTAAGCGATATCAGATGGCAATTCTTGATTGAATCTTTTTTGCTTTCTATGATTGGAGGCTTAATCGGAGTGGCTGTCGGAATTGGCGGCTCTTTGTTAATAACAATTCTCGCACCATCTATGACAATTTCAATCTCAATGTTTTCAATAATTCTTGCACTCTGTTTTTCAGCACTCGTAGGAGTCGGATTCGGATATTATCCTGCTTATAAAGCATCTTTACTTAATCCAATTGACGCATTGAGATATGAATAATTACAACAAAATCACAATGTTCCCTAACGGGAAAGCCCCCACCCGCATTTGTAACGTTCGCCACATGCTCACGAACAACTGCTCCCTCCCCCATAGAGAGGGTAAAAAAAGATTTGCTAACCATCAGCAAATCTTTTTTAGTAATCTTCTCGACCTTTAGCTTTTAAATACTCTCTTATTTGATTCAAAGAATATTGAACAATTCTGGTGATTCTTGAAGGCGAAAGTCCAACCATTGTAGCAATATCTTTCGCTTGCATGTTCCTATAAAAACGATATTCAACAACAGTACGTTCTTTTTGAGGCAACTTCGCAATAGCTTGCTTAATAAGCTTACTCATCTCTACAATTTCAGCTTTTTCATCCGGCATGGCATGCGGATCTTTTATAAAATCAAACGGTGACGCATTATCAGTAGCAGCCGCAGCTAAACCATCTATAGACAAAATTGTTTCATAAACAGCTTCTCTAACTTTATTAGGAGAAATGCTGAACCCCATATCATCAGACGGTTGTTCAGAATCATTAACTTCTGAAACATAACTGCCTTCAGCATCATCCTCTTTTTTATGTTTAAGAGTGTACCATTTATAACGATGACGAAGTTCATTTCTAATTGCCCATTTTACAGCAGTACCTATATATGCCTCATTATAATGCGCAAGTTGTTCTTCTGTTTTTCCTTTAATTAAAGTTTGCACAGCAATAATACCAATACTAACCAATTCTTCATACTCAATCATATGGTTAGGTATTCGTCTATGCTCTACTCTCGCTATCTTTTGTACAATTCCAATGTACTGCTTAATTAAAGTTTTATTATCCATCTTCTCTTATTAAACTAACCTTATCTTATCATACCTTGATTTTGATATTTTTTCAAGCTGTAATATATTGTCACAATCACCTGTTATTAGGATTATCTGGTGGTTGTTGGTTTCTAGGCATATTGTTTTGCGTAATTTTTGTATTCTGAACATCCGGAGCAGAAACAGGAGGAACGTTTTTACCGTTTTTCAAACCATAAACAAATAACAAGATTTCAGCAACAGCTTTATATAATTCAGGAGGAATTTGTTGATTCAAATCCACCATTCTAAATAGTGCTCTCGCAACAGGAGCATTATCAATAATAGGAACATTATGCTCTTCCGCTATTTTAATAATCTTTTTTGCAATAAGTTCAGAACCTTTAGCAGTAAGCGTTGGTGACTGCATTGTTTCAGCATCATATTTTAATGCGCAAGCAACGTGGGTCGGATTTCTTACTACAAAATCCGCTTCCGGAACAGAGTCCATTGCGCCTTGTTGTAACATTTGCATACGCCTTTGTCTTAATGCAGCCTTTACATGCGGATCACCTTCTGAGTTTTTGTACTCATCTTTAATCTCTTTAAATGACATTTTTTGGTCTTTCAAGAATTTCCATTTTGTCATGCCATAATCTGCTGCTGCGATAACCAAGAATGCAATACAAGCTTTGTAAATAAATTCTACAATCAATTTCCCGAACTCTATCATAACTGCAAAATGATTATCAATTGCAGCAAGCATAAGAATACTTTCTAAGTGCGCTCTATATACTGTCCAGCCAACAAGTCCCAAAATAAATACTTTCACGATATTTTTGCCTAATTCAAACAAAGTTTTTACTTGAAAAAGGTTTTTAAAATATTTGGTAGGATTCAGTTTGTCAAGTTTAGGCACCAAAGGTGCAGTTGCAACAAGAGGACCTACTTGTATAAAATCTCCTAAGATAGCAATAAATGCAGCTACAATTAAAATTGAGCCAATAATGACAACTGCCGGTATTATAGTTGTTGTAAACATGTAAGTATACCCAATATCCGACAGATGTTGATTTGGAATTTGCTCATACAGTGTTTTAAACAACCCGACAATTAGACGCCAAATTATTGGAGCCAACATATTTATAAAAGAAAACATGACGAGTAAAGACAGTGCTGTTGACACGTCTTTAGATTTAACAACCTGCCCTTCTTTTCGTGCTCTTTCTAATTTCTGGGGCGTGGCATCAAATTGTTTATCTTCATCACCCATTTATTTGTTCCGTTGGATTTTCGCTTCTTTAGTTAATAGTTTAGCATAAATCTATATTTTATTGTACAATGTTTTTTATAAGGAGTTTTGTTATGAAAAATGTATCATTAGTAATTTTATCTATAATATCTATTGCTTGCGCAGGCTACACATTTTTAAATCAAACCGGACACATACCTATGATTACAATGTATTTATCAGGGTTTGCTCTTGCAATATTTTTAATGACATTAAAAATGAATGTCAAAAATAAAAAATTAAATTCCTATAAAAGAGAATTGGAAAAAGAATCAATTGCATCTACAGAATCTTCTTCCAAAGTTAAAGTTCTTGAATCCAAAATTGAAGTTTTAGAAAAAGCTTTGGAAAATGCTTTAAAGAAATAGAATTGTTAATTAATGTTTCGCAAAATCTTGACACAAGGTGCGTAAATATTATAGGATAAACTCAAGATATGTGTTTCTAAGTTATGAGGATTATGAATGCTTCAACCAATTCGTCCAACTCTCAATCGAAATTTAAGTTTTAGAACAACTTCAGCTAAAAAACATAACACGCAGCCAATTTCTGAAAAGAAGTCTGAATTAGTAGAGTATCTGGAAGCAAAAGACAAAAGTGATAAGCAAAACCAAATTATTTTAGGCGGGTTTTCTATGCTTTTAACCGCAGGTGCTTTAGCTGCTTTTTTAAAGTTTGGAAATAGAAGTTCTAAAGCTGCTAAAGACAAAATTGATTTTGCTAGTGGTTTCAGGTCTTTAAAAAATGACCCTGATATTCCAACTTTAGATACTTGCAAGAGTATAAATTCTAAACTTAAAGACTTTTTGCAACACCAAGTAAATTACGCTAACGCAACACAAGAAGACATTATTCACACCGGTAATCCAAATTCTGCAAACAGAATAATTTTATATGGTGCTCCCGGCTCCGGAAAATCATTTTTCGCAAAAATTTATGCAAAAACTCTTGATGCGGATTGTAAAGAGATTAAGTATTCAGATTTGAATTCTCAATGGACAGGTGAACATTTAGATAACATTAAAAATACATTCGAAGATGTTATAAATACAGCACAGAGCAAGCCAAATAAAAAGTACGTGGTCATATTAAATGAAATAGATTCTATGGTATTACCGGTTGAACGACTTTCTCGTGGTTCAAGCGGACATTCGGCTTTCAAAGTGGAAGAACGCTCTGTATTCTTAAATTATTTAGACGAAATTGCAACAAAAACTCCGAATGTTACAATAATCGGCACTACAAATATTTGTCCAAAAAATAAAGGCTTGGATGGTGCTGCAATGAGTCGTTTTAAAAACATAATGGAAGTATCCTATCCTAATAAAGAATGTTTAAATATTGCTTTAAAAGAGAGTTTATCCGGTTTAGGCGATGGCAAAGAATTCATCAAAGAAAATGAAGAACAGCTTAAACAATTTGCTAAAATAATGGAAGACAGAAAGTGTTCATATAGAGATTTGAATAATATTGTAGATACATCTAAAAACTATTATCTAAAAGATTATTTGAAGGATAAAAATACAAAATTCAAGATGGAATATCTTGAAAAAGCTCAAAAAGCAATGGATGCAACCGACGGAGAAATTGCAGGGAATGTGTAAAGTCAATAAAAAATAGTTAAATTGGGTAATTGACCAAATAAAAAGAATTATTTAAAATTTATATATCAAATGGAGGTGTGTGTGATGAGAGTTGGTGAAATATCAAGTGTTTATTATCGGCCCCAGTGTAGAAAAAATCGAATAAAAAAGCAGACAGAAGGAAATTCCACCTCCGGGAATCCTTCTGATGTGAATTTTAGAGGAACATTCGGAAAAATTGTCGGCGGAACATTAGGAACCGGTGCAGTCGTTGCTGCATCTATGGTGGTAGCACCTGCTATAATTTGCCTTGCTGGCGCAGGTCTTGTAGCCGGAATGGTTAGCGGAGATGTTGCAGAAGACAAAATCAACAAAGAAGGCGACTACAAAAACGACAAATAAATTTTTAAAGTTGCATACATCTCAACTTTATTGTAAAATAATGTAAACTAATAAAGGGAGAGATATATGACAGAAACTACAGATTACAAGAAAATATTAAGTTATGTTCCTACAGTTATTGAATCATCATCAAGAGGCGAAAAATCTTTTGATATTTTTTCAAGATTACTAAGAGAAAGAATCATTTTTTTAGGAACAGAAATTGACGATGACGTTGCTAATTCTGTTGTTGCGCAATTATTACTTCTTGATAGTGAAAATCCGGAAAAGGATATCATGTTGTATATAAATTCTCCTGGTGGTGTTATTACTGCCGGCATGGCGATTTATGACACAATGAACTTAATTAAAGCTGATGTTCAGACAATTTGTCTGGGTGAAGCAGCTTCTATGGGTGCATTTTTATTATCAGCCGGTGCAAAAGGTAAAAGAATGGCTCTTCCTAGTGCAAGAATTATGATTCACCAACCTTTAGGCGGAGCAAAAGGTCAAGCTACTGATATTGAACTCGAAGCAAAAGAAATTTTGAGAATGAAAGACATGTTAATTGGCATTATGGCTGAAAATTCAGGACAACCATTCGATAAAGTAAAAGAAGACTGTGAACGTGACCACTATTTATCTGCTGCTGAAGCTTGTGAATATGGATTAATTGATAAAGTAGTAACCTCTGCTAATGCATAGAATATCTACGTGCATAGTACAAAAAAAAAGCCTCTTATTGGGATGAGAGGCAGGGGAATTATTAAGTTAATAGGTATACACTTCACATGTTTTTCTACACACTAAAAGTTCTTAGAGTAAGTTAAACCTTTTATCCGAGTCCAAATTTAGGAACACTGTTTTGGACTTCTGATGATGCTAATTGTTTAGCAGATTCAAGTTCAGCACGTTTCATCTTAATTCGTTGTTCAATTTCGTTCATTTCAAGTTCAATTTCTTTTTCTTTTTCGTTTAGAACCTGTATTTCTTGTTGCTTTAGAGCCTTCATAGACTCTTCTTTAAACTTGGAGAATGCGCTCATTTCAATCTGATATTGTGATAAAGCATTTCCCGTCCAAGGAACCATACCCATCATCTTCATAGATTGGGCATTCTGCATTGCACTCATTGAACTTGCTTGGTTAGAGAACTGAGCAAACATAGTAGCTCTAGGTAAGAGTTCTGGAGAAAGCCCAGCTATGTTACTCATTGACATAACATTTGAGCCACCAAGAGCACTCGCATATTTTTGATATTGCGATAATCTGGTGCGGGTATCCATTGCCTGCTTTTCCAGATAATTTATTTCGCGTGTTAATCTCTGGACTTGCCAGAATGCCATTAACATAGTAAACCTACCTAACTTTTAACTAACCTTTTTGTAAATAATTAAAACCGACCTTTTAACCTTACATTTATATAAAGTATTTTTATTTTTCAAAATTGCCTTTTTTTCATTATTTTGTTAAGATTTGTTACGTAAAGAATTTTACGAAAGGAATTAATTATGATACAAGACAAATTAACTAATGCAAAGACTTATTATGGTTTGTCAGCAAGAATGCAACAAGCATTTGAATGGTTACAAAATAGTGATTTGACAAATATGCCTGATGGTAAGCATGTTATTGATGGTGAACACATTTTTGCAAATGTACAAACTTATTTTACAAAGGATGATGCGCCTTATGAGGGACATAGAAAGTATGCCGATATTCAGTATATGATAAAAGGTTGTGAAAGAATTGGAGTAACTAATTACCATAACTGCTCTACAACAGAAGAATATAATGTCGATAAAGATATTGAATTTTTGAAAAATAATTCAAGCGATAAGTATCAAATGTTAGAAGAAGGTGAGTTTTTAGTTTTTTATCCTCAAGATGCTCACCAACCGGCTTTAAATCCTAATGAGAAATTGAATGTAAAAAAAGTTATTGTAAAAGTTGAAATATAATTAATTTTATAAATAAGGTGGCGGTTCAGATAATTATCTGAACCGCCTTTTTGAGGAGATAATTTTTCTAAGCAGCAGCAAAAATATTTTTTACATTCTTATCAATTTGATAATCACAAAGTTCACCTTTGTATGGATTTTTTTCTGATGCGTTATTTTCTGTAGAAACAATATTCCAAAGTTCACCAAATTTTGGTTCTTTTGGAGCTTTTTTTGCAGCTTGTTCTTTTAAGTATTTTAGTGTTTCTTTTAAAGAATTATTTATGCTAATCTGAGTTGACGCTTTTATTACAGATAACTGAGGATTTGTATAAACATCTTTTAGCTGATTATTATAATTGAATAATGTTTTTTCAATTATTTTTTGTGTAGTTTCGGCAGAAGCACCGCCCTTTGATAAAATATTTTTTGCAGTATTTCTCAATACCTCTTGATTGTCGAGTAAATATGAATTTGATGCAGATACACTTAATGCCATAATCCCTGCTCCTTCCGAGCTTTATTTTCCCTTGTATTATATATATCGGCATATTTTTAAAAAACTTTAAAGTTTTTTCTAATATCGTTACATTTCTTCACAATATACTATTCAAAACCAATAATATTAAGCTTTTAAATTTTATTTTAAAAAAAGTTACAATTTTTTCTTGTTTCTATTAATAAAATTTCTCTTATGATACACTGAAAATATATGGCTATTGCTCATATTTCGTAAAATTATATAAGGATAAAAATTATGGACATTTTTTCATTATTCACACTGTGTGGGGGACTCGCATTCTTCCTATACGGTATTACTATTATGTCTTCGGGGTTAGAGAAAATCGCAGGCGGGCGATTGGAGAGAATATTAAAGAAAATGACTTCTAACCCAATAAAAAGTTTAGTATTTGGAGCAGGCATTACGGCAGCAATACAGTCTTCATCAGCTGTTACCGTAATGCTTGTTGGTTTAGTAAACTCCGGCATAATGAAATTATCTCAAGCTATTGGTGTAATTATGGGTTCTAACATTGGAACAACCGTTACAGCTTGGATTTTGAGTTTATCAGGGATTGAAAGCTCAAATTTCTTCGTAAGATTGTTAAAACCTGAATCTTTTTCACCATTAATGGCACTGGTTGGTATTATTTTTATAATGGCATCTAAAAATAATAAGCGTAAAAATGTTGGTGCGGTACTTGTTGGATTTGCGATTTTGATGTTCGGAATGGAAGTAATGACAGACGCTATGTCACCATTAGCAGACATGCCACAGTTTACACATATATTAACAGCATTTACAAATCCTATTTTAGGTGTAATTGTTGGTACTGTTGTAACGGCTGTAATACAAAGTTCTGCGGCTTCTATCGGTATTTTACAAGCATTGTCAATGGTTGGCGGTATGACATACGCAATGGCTATCCCTATTATTATGGGACAAAATATTGGTACGTGTGTATCTGCAATGCTTTCAAGTATTGGTGTTAATACTAATGCAAAAAGAGTTGCTGCAGTTCACGTATTATTTAATGTTATAGGTGTGGTAATTTGTTTATCTTTATTTGAATTAGGTAACATTATTTTCCATTTTACATTTGCTTCCAGTCATATATCACCATTTGGAATTGCAGTTGTGCATTCTATATTTAATATAGTTACAACAATAATATTATTTCCGTTTACAAAAATACTTGAAAAAATGGCTGTTAGATTGGTTCCTGATAAAAAACAAAAAAGTAAAAGTGTATTGTTGGATGAAAGACTTCTACTTGCTCCGACTTTTGCAATTGCTGAATGTTATAGACAAACTATTAAAATGGCAGAGCTTGTTGAATTCAATTTTATAAATTCAACAAAAATGCTAAAAAGTTTTCACGCTAAAAAAGCAGATCAAATAAGAGAAAATGAAATTAAAATTGATATGTATGAAGATAAACTGGATTCTTTTTTATTAAAATTATCAGGTAAGGAATTAACAGAAGAAGATAATAACAGAATTTCTCAACTTTTATTGGTAATTGGTGATTACGAAAGAATTGGTGATCACGCAGCTTATATATTGAAAGTTGCTGAAAAAATGAAAAATGACGATAAACGACTTTCTAATGATGCGGTAGAAGAACTTAAAGTTATTGTAAAAGCTGTATCAGAGATATTTGCAATGACTTTTGAAGTTTTTAGAACCGATAATGTAAGCCTTGCACAAGAAGTTGAACCATTAGAAGCTGTTATTAAAAAAATTATAAGAAAAGTTAAAAACCATCATATTCAAAGACTTAAAGACGGTCTATGTACAGCAGAATTAAGCTTTATGTTCTCTGATATATTAAACGATTTTAGAAGAATTGCTGCTCATTGTGGTAATATAGCGACAAGCGTAATGCAACTTCAAGATACAACTCTTGATAAGCACGAATATAATCACAGAAATAAAGATGAGGATATTCAATTTATTAGCCGTTATGAAGACTATAAATCAAGGTATTCTGTTTCTAAAAAGACTTCTATAGAGAAAGTGTAGCAATGTTTGTAGGTTATTCCCCTCACCCACACTCGTAACTTTCGCATAGCTCAAGAACGATTGCACCCTCTCCCACAAGGGGCGAGGGGATGACAAGAAAACGGACTGTTAGAACTAAATAAACGTAAAATCGTAGGGTGGGAATAGCGAAAGCGGTTCCCACCTTTATATCAATAAAAAAACGAGGTCAGATTATAAAATCTGACCTCGTTTTAAATAACTACGCCTCAAAGCCTCTACGCATCTCCACTATCTTTCCATTGGAGCACCGATTCTATGAACACGTATAAAGTTTGTTCTTCCGGTAATTAGTTTTGGAATAGAACCGATGATAATAATTCTTTCACCGATTTTGTATTCAGTTTTGGTTTGGATGTATTCATCTATTTTTTCTAATAAATCAGCATCAAGTACATTATCCCAATTCTGGCAATCTGTTGTTATATCCCAGAATAAATTTAATCTTCTGCAAGTTGATTCAGAATCAGAAATAGCTATAATAGGCACTGTTGGTCTTAATTTAGAAATCAGGCGAGGTGTATAGCCGGTGTGGGTAAAAGCAAGGATTGCTTTTGCGTTCAAGTCTTGAGCCATTTTTACTGCTGCATTTGCAATTGCTTGTGGAGATAATTCATAATTATCATTAATTTCTAAATCGAGATTTGACAAACAGTAACTACAATCTTCTACGTTAGAGGCAATTTTTCTCATCATTTTTACTGCTTCAATAGGATGTTTGCCCATTGCAGTTTCACCTGACAACATAACAGCATCTGTTCCGTCAAATATAGCGTTTGCAACGTCACTAGCTTCGGCTCTTGTTGGAATAGGATTTTCAATCATTGATTCAAGCATTTGGGTTGCAACTATACAAACTTTACGTTCTCTTATTGTTTTATCTACTATGTATTTTTGAACAATAGGAACTTCTTCCGGTGACATTTCTATGCCTAAATCTCCCCTTGCAACCATAATTCCATCTGCAATTTTTAAAATGCTTTCAATATTTTCTACAGCTTGTGGTTTTTCGATTTTTGCTATTACTGGAATATAACCGCCAAAATTTTTAATGTGTTTTTTAGCTAATTCAATATCAGAGGCTTCTCTTACGAATGATAACGCTATATAATCTGCATCATATTGAACTGCAAATCTAATATATTCAACATCTCTTTCGGTTACTGCACTTAAACTTGCAGTGGTTCCAGGGAGATTAATACCTTTTCTTGGTTTAATTAATGAGCCGTAAAGAACTTTTACATATACTTGATTGTTAACAACTTTTGTAACCGCTAACCCAATATTGCCATCATCAAGAAGAATTTTATCTCCGGCTTTTACATCGTTTGCAATACCTTCGTAATCAACAGGAATAATATCCGAATTATTAACTTTGTCGGTTGCTTCTAAGATTAATTCTTGACCTTCTTTTATTTCTATAGGGTTTGGAATGTTGCCAACTCTTATTTTAGGTCCTTGTAAATCCACTAAAATCGGAATATAGATACCTGTTTCTTTAGAAACTTTTCTTATTGTTTCTATATTTGCAGCGTGCAATTCTTCCGTTCCGTGAGAAGTATTTAACCTAAACATTGTAACACCCGCTTCTACTAAAGCCTTTATCATATCATGGCTTGATGTTGCAGGTCCAAGCGTTGCAACAATTTTCGCTTTTCCTCGTTTAATTTTCTCTTCCATTGTTAAACCTCTTAAATATGTCTTATCTAGAATATTATAATATAATAAAAGCTAAGAAAATATATTTTTAGAAAGATTTTAGCTTACCCAACTCGACAATTTTTTGCAAACAAAAACTCTCCAAGTCACACTACTATCCGAGATAAATATTATTACCTGTCAGCATTCGTAGTTCACTAACGTTCTCACGACTGCAACATCCCAAACAAGGGCGGTAGTGCTCATAAATGGAGAGTTTTTACTACTATAATAATGAAAAACTATTTTTCACTTGATTCAGAAAGTGATTTTAATATTGTATAAGAAGCATCCCAACCGCTTAATCCGCCGGTTGCTTTATATTGAGCAATATTTTTTGCTCTTAAAGCCTTGTTTTTAGCTTGGATTTTGTTAAATGCCGCTAATTTTTTCTTGTTAGAATTTCTTTCAGCAACAATCGGATTAGCATATTCTAAAAATGTTCTGTATTCTTGGCAACCATATCCTGCTTTAACTTTAGAAGGATAGTTGTAAGTTAAATAATCATATATATTCATTGCTCTTTCGGAGTTAGCAGGTTTACCTTGAAGAATTTCTAATGTGCTTCCAGGCATTTTTGTTACAACTACAACCATTGCTAATGGATTATATCCTGCTTTTATCAACAAGTCTGCACCTGTAATATCTGCAGCTTTATTGTCTGATAAAGAAACTTTGTTAGCCAAAAATTCACTGTTAGAAGCTGTTGTAATAATATTATCAGAGCTTAAATTTTCTGTAATAGCAGCCTTGGCAATACTTCTAAACTTATCCTTGCTGGCTTTTCCGTTAATAATCAAACCAATTTCATGAGCAACTACAGCTGCTACTTCTGTATCAGTACCTGCATAAGTCAAATCTGTACTAGAAATTTGCACTACGTTTGTTGCTGAAGTATTTGAGTTATCAGCTGCACCGTTCACAACTTTAAATGTTGTTTTAGCAGGTAGACCATTCTTCGTAATAATTGTTTTACCAACAGTAGAAACTCTATCAGCAGCTATCCAAGTTGCAGCAGATGAAGGTAAAATCATCATTGCTACTGCAAAAATTGTAACTATAATCTTTTGCATAAATCCTCCTTATTAATACGACACTATTTTATCATAAAAAATTAAAACAAATTGTTTTCTATTATTCCGCAAATCAAATGCCCAACAGCAATATGCATTTCTTGGATATTATTAGTAATTTCAGATGGAACATTTACCAAAACATCAGCATTATTTTTTAAAGAACCACCGCTAATTCCTGTCAAGGCAATTGTTGTTAAACCCAATTCTTTTGCCCTGTCAACAGCTCTTACTACATTTATACTTTTTCCGCTTGTAGAAAGTGCAAATAAAATATCACCTTCATTACCTAATGCCTCAACCTGTCTTTCAAAAATATAATCAAAAGCTATGTCATTCGCAGCTGCGGTTAAAACAGACGTATTTGTAGTAAGCGCAATAGCATTAAGTGCTGTGCGTTCTTTTTTATATTTGCAAACCAACTCTGCAGCAAGATGTTGTGCATCAGCTGCTGAACCACCGTTACCGCAAAAAAGTATCTTATTCCCATTTTTTAATGCTTTTATACAGATATTTGCCACTTTTTCAATTTTTGGCGCTAAAGCTTTAAGTTCAATGATATTTGACGCTAATCTTTCGAACTCGGATTCAATATATTTAATCATATAAAACTCCCTTATAATATAAGAATAATAGCATAAAACTTCAATCTTTAAAAGCTTAGTTTACACAATATACAAATTATAATATAATTTCCTTATAAGAAGGAGAAAATTGATGTTTAAATATTTTTGGGGTTCATACCTAGTAACAGTATTCGGACTGATTTGTGCATATTTATGGGGCGAACACGTTCATGGCGGAACCGGTTTAGCTTGTACATTTATAGCATTTGTACTTGCTGTCTTAGAAATCAGTTTATCATTTGACAATGCAGTCGTTAATGCTATGAAACTTGAAGGAATGTCAGAAAAATGGCGACATAGATTTATTACTTGGGGGATTTTAATTGCCGTATTTGGAATGAGATTTTTATTCCCGCTTGTTGTTGTAGCTATATTTGCAAAATTAAACATACTAAGAGTTTTAGACATGGCTTTAAATGATGTAAACTCTTACGCACATTATCTTCATCTTACACACGCACCAATTGTAACTTTTGGCGGAACATTCTTGTTAATGTTATTTATGGATTATTTTACAGAAAAAGACAAAAGTGTTCATTGGTTAAAATTTATTGAAACAAAAATTCAAAAACTCGGAAAAATTCGTGGTATTTGTACAATAGTAACTCTAACTGCATTAATATTACTTCTTCTACATTTGCCATTAGAAATAAGAAGTTCTGTATTCAAATCAGGTATTGCCGGTATTTTAACATATTTAGCTATAGACGGATTAGCTGAATGGCTGGAAAAAAGACAAGAAGAAAGAGCAAAAATTTGTGCAAACGCAGTTAAATGTTCAGGAATTGTCGGATTTATGTATTTAGAATTAATTGATGCATCATTTTCTCTTGATGGAGTTTTAGGTGCATTCGCCTTAAGTCAAGATATTGTAATCATTACTATCGGGCTATGTATAGGTGCAATGTTTGTACGTTCTTTAACAATAATGCTTGTAGAAAAGAAAACTCTTGACCAATATTTATACCTGGAACATGGTGCTCACTGGGCGATTGGAACACTAGCAATTTTAATGTTTATTTCAACTTTCCACGAAGTTCCGGAAGTTGTTACAGGACTTTTAGGCTTAGTATTTATTGTTGGAGCTTTAGTATCTTCTTTAATTCATAACAAAAGGAGCAAGGATATTGAAGCTAAAGGATAAAAACCTATATTATGTAGGCGGAATTGTTCGTGACGAAATATTGGGTATCAAAAATTTTGATACTGATTATTGTTATGAAGGCAACGCAATTGAATTTGCTAAAAATTTAGGATTAAATATCATAAAAGAAAATCCGAAATTCGGCACAGTTCGGGTATTACTTAACGATGAAGAAATTGATATAGCTTCTACAAGAACAGAAGTTTATCCTAAAGTCGGACACTTACCGAAAGTTAAAAACATCGGTTGTTCTTTATATGAAGATTTAAAACGTAGAGATTTTACAATTAATGCAATGGCAAAACGCACAACAGATGGAGAAATTGTAGATATTTTTGGCGGAATGAATGATATCAAAAACAAAACACTTAGAGTATTACACAAAAAAAGCTTTATAGATGATCCTACAAGAATATTAAGAAGCTTAAAATTTTCTATCCGATTTGGCTTCGAGCAAGACAAAATAACTCACAAGCTCCAAAATGACTATTTATCAAATATTAACTATGACATGAGCTATCATAGAATAAAAAAAGAATTGAAAGAAACTTTTAATCTGAATAAGCAAATTTGTTACGATAGGTTTGTAGAAGAAAAATTGTACAAACTTTTGAGCGCAAACGCTGTAGCACCAAGCTTTAGACCGACATTCAATAATATTAATTTTGATGAACCTTGGATTATATACATGTCGTTTTTTGACTTAAGCAATCTTGAATTAACAAGGAAAGAAAAAAGAATTTTAGAATGGGCAGAAAGATTAAAATCAGAACAAAGAAGTAATAACACACCCTCAGAAAGTGTATTGATTAATAAAATATATCAAGAGGCAAATTATGGTTAATATTTTTTCAAAAATATTAAAATCAAAAATGCATTTAAGATTTGTGCTCAATCCGCTCATAAGATACAATTCCAATCTTATGAGCAAGTATGTTGGAGTTAATCCTGTTAAAAGAGATGTTCCAATAATTGTTTCACTAACTTCATATGAAGCTCGGTTCAATGACTTAGAAATCTCTTTATATTCACTTCTTAACCAGTCGCTTAAACCTGATAGAATAATACTGTGGTTAAGTGATGAAATTAAAAGTCTGAATGATTTGCCATATGAAATAACGAAATATATTAAAAACGGCTTAGAAATCAAATTTGTAAAAGATATTGGTTCTTATACAAAAGCAATTTATGCATTTAAAGAATATCCCGAATCTATTATTGTAACGGCTGATGATGATATTTATTATCCTAAAAAATGGTTGGAAAAACTTTACCATTCTTATATAGCACATCCTAAAGATATACAAGTTCATCGAGCACATAAGGTAAAACTAAAAGATAACAAAATACTTCCGTATGAGAAATGGGAAAAACACGTCCAAGAAGAAAGTGCAAGATTTGATAATTTTTTGACGGGTGTCGGGGGTGTTTTATATCCGCCAAATTGTTTCTTGTCAGAAGTTTTTAGAGATGATATTTTCTTAAATTATGCTCCAACAGCAGATGATATCTGGTTTTGGTTTATGGCATTAATTTCTAATAGAAAGATTCGAGTTGTGCAGAACCATATAAAAACTCTGAGATGCACAAATCTATTACGTCAAATTCTTCCAAACAGAAAAACTCTCTACTCAATCAACTCGACCGGACGAAACGATGAACAGATTAAAAATTTAATGAAATTTTACCAAAACAACATTCTTCACAAAATCATATAACAAGATGTTGAGCATAGTTGTTAACAATCATAGTATGATTGTTATATAAAATTTATTGTAACATTTTTGTTACATTATCCTTCCGTAACCGGTGTAATTGTTCCAAGCAAATATGCGTAAACATGTAGATTGTACAAATATAAAAATGATGCGACAAAAACAGATACAATCTGTGGTATAAAGCTTTCTGTCGTAAAGCCAAGTAATAACATGCCATAATGTATTGCAAAAAGAACCACACAATTAATTGCATAAAAAATAATAAAATAAATCGAATTGATAAAATATTTTGCAGGATAACTATCCAAAAGATATATAAACTTTCTCACATTCCAAACTGCAAAAATAGAATTTTGTTTTGCATAATTCCACAACAAAGCCGGTAACGCTAATAAAAACATAAAATAAAGAATATCATAACAAATTTTGTACAAAGAATTGTACTGTTCTATGTACCCAATTGGCATTATAAAAACATTTGTACAGGATGTCGAAATAACTAACAAAGCAAAAGGTAAAAACATCAATATTGTTGCAATAACAGATGCTAATCCTCTCCAACAAAGCTTGAGCGGTTTGAATTCAGGTAACTTTATTATATATTTTTCTTTAATTTTTCCAGAATACACACTACTTGCAGAAATATCCCAATCTCTTGATATAACATTTCCGACAAGTTCCCAAAAATAACCTTGTATTACAAAACAACCAGCAATAAAAACTACTAATGCTGCAATCATCAAAAACGGTATACTCTGGATATCAACATTAATATTAAAAAATACATTAAAGAATAATAAAACAAACAATAGCACAGCAAAAACATTAGTAAAAAATAATTGAATAAACCTTTTACCAAAATCCTTTGCTTTAAACATCCAAATTAGCGGTTCTAACAAATAAATACTCCTGATACTTCATACTTCTTATTTTTTTTATTTATCGAGATAACGAAATACTTGTTACGCCAACATTTCTTGCACTATCCATTAGTTTTACAACAGTGCCGTGATCTGCATTATCATCAACTTGAATTAACAAACCATCCGGAAAATCTTTTGCATGCTGAGACACAACATTTTCTAAATCTTCAGCTTTAACTTCCTGACCATCAAAAATATATTTGTTATCATCAGTAACGCTAAAATTCATAATTTTAGAATCTTTTGCAATTTGTTCTTGATTAACAACCTCCGGAACAGCAAGATTCAAACCTTGTTGATCAAGAAGTGGTGCCACAACCATCATTATAATCAACAATACCAGAAAAATATCTGTCAAAGGTGTTATATTTATTTCATTAAAACTATCACGCATTATTCACTCCAATTGTCATATTGATTATCTTGCGGCAAAGCTGTACTTGCACCGTTCACTGTGCTAGAAGATTGCATATCCTCTAATTGTTTTTGTTCTTTTTTATTTAAAGGCTCACCTGCAACAATTAGTTTTTTATAATGTGCATCTTGAGCAGCGTCCATAATATCCATAATTATAGAACTCTTAACCTTTTCATCAGCCTTCACAACAACTTCCGGATTTTCATTCTCACCTTTTAAAGCTTCTAAATCAGCTGTTAGCATACTAACAGAAGAACGCTTATCACCAACATATACTGTACCATCTTTTGTCACAGATACAGTCACTTTACCTTGTTCAATCGATGTACCACTATTAACTTCCGGAACGGTAATAGTATTGTCTACAGACTGAAACGTAGGTGCAACGACCATCATAATGATTAATAGCACCAAAAAGATATCTGTAAGCGGTGTAATATTTATTTCTGTAAATAATGCTTTTTTACCTGATTTTATAGCCATAGCTTTTCCTTTTTTGACGTCGTTAAGTCTTCAAGTCGTTAAGACGTTAAGTTCATTATAAATTTTTATTTAACATAAGTTTCGTTATAAATTTTGATACGAACTTAACGACTTAAAGTCCTAACGACTTAGCGACTTCCTTATAATGCCACACTACTAGACTGTGACTTTAATTGATTTTCTTCTTCTGAATCTACAAAGCTTAAGAACAATAACTTGATTAATTGGAAGTCATCTTCAAATCTTCTTACTGTAGATTGGAATGTGTTGTAACATACAACAGCAACAATAGCAACACCCAAACCGAATGCTGTAGCAATCAATGCAGAACCAATACCCATTGCAACGGCTGCGGATTGATTACCTTGTGATGCCAAGTCTTGGAAAGTGTACAAGATTCTTACAACGGTACCAAACAAACCTAAGAATGGCGCTACACCACCAATTGTACCTAAAATTGTTAATCGGTGCTCAAGTTTTCTTGTAGCTAAGGCTGATGCGATATCAAAAGATCTGGAAAAGCCTTTTTTCTGTTCAGAAAGAATTCTAACACCTTCTTCTGTAACTTCACCAATAATTCCGCCGCATTGTACAGCAAGATTTTGTGCA
The DNA here is from genome assembly GCA_900549855.1 of uncultured bacterium. Taxonomy (GTDB): domain Bacteria; phylum Cyanobacteriota; class Vampirovibrionia; order Gastranaerophilales; family Gastranaerophilaceae; genus CAG-196. The sequence continues at coordinate 21,396 of URPS01000001.1, forward strand.
CCCATAAGGTTATTTTTTGCTAATTCCTTTTGTAATCTTGGAATAAATTCAATTACGTTTCTTTTGTTAGCATTATAGAATGCTGCTCTATCAATAGCTACTGCAACTGTTAAGATTGCACATACAAGAATTGGTAACAATACCGGCCAATCTAATTGAATTGAATGTAATAATAGTTCCATTTTTATATCCTCTTTTACTCTGTTTTTCTTATCTTGATGTTGGGCAAGTATGTCCAACCAACTTTGTTTTCTTTTTTGTTCCCTCTCCTTGGGGGAGGGTTAGGGTGGGGGCGTATCTTATCCCCTATAGCATCCCCTCATTAATACCTTGACGCATTGAATACGTTATAATCGAACGTAAACTGTATATCAATACTTTGTCCTTTAAAATCCGCCGGTAACGGTCTGAATGGTGCTGTTAACTCTACTGCTTTAAGAGCCGCTTGGTCAGCTGTTGGCATGCCGGAAGATTTCTGAACCCTGCAAGAAAGCAATCTACCATCTTTTGCTATTTTGAATAACAATACTACTCGTTTGCTTTCATTACCCTTTGGTGGATCCCAATTTAACTTGATTCTTCTTTGAAGTTCTCTCATATATGGACCAAAATCAGGTTCTCTTAAAGCATCAATTCCCGGAGCACCTCCACCGCCACCCGGATTGCCATAATTACCGGAGCCGCCGGAGCCTCTTCCTAATTGACCGCTTCCACCGCCTGCGGATGGTGATAGTGATGGTCTTGGAGCATAAGCACTACCATGTGAACTTCCACCACCTGATGATGAACCTCCTGATTTTGCACCTGAATGAGCTGATGTACCGCCGATTGGTCCGGTTGATAAGGTTTTGCCGACTGGTGCACCTTTTGGTGCTGCTACCGTAAACGCTGAAGAAGGTTTCGCAGTAGGAGCAGGGGAAGACACCGGTCTTGTAGAAGGTCTTGCCGTAGGTGGCGCAGGTTTTGCAGGTGAAGGTCTATTTTGTGCTGTATTCTGAGCAGGCTTTTGTGTAGGTTTCACACTTGGTTTTAGAGTCTTTTGTTGCGTTGGTTTAGTTGCATGTGTTTTTTGAGCCTGCTGAACCTGTTTTTGTTGTTTTTTAATCAATTTATTTGCACTTGCTGCCGCAGCAGAAGGCTTTGAAGGTTTACTTGGCGCTGGAGAAGGCATTGATACCTTACGCTTAGGGTCATTTACTCCACCACTTCTTGAATTCATGTCAGAACGATTTTTTGTTTTTGGATTTCTAGGAGTTGCTTCCTTATCAACCAACACAAATTCAATATCTTTTTTTAATTGAACATCCGGCTTTTTAAATAAGCTCAGATTAATTCCCATCAAAGCAAGCGCTATTGTAATTAACCAAATCAACAGTACGACTGCCGGATGCAAAGCTGTTGATATTGCCAATGACTTTTTAAAAGGTATAACTTCCGGTTTACTTGTAACAATTGATGGAAGATTATATTCCTTTAAATTCTCGTCCTCGTCGTCTAGTATAAAACTTTTTTTACTAATTAATGACACTTTATTATCTCTCTTAATTTACCCTTTTAGAATAATAAATTTTATTGCAAAATAAATTAATCTACTTACTAATTTTCATAACTATAACTTGAAGATGAAACAGTTATTGGTTGGGTCAACATCAAGTCTATAGTTGCATTTGCAGGAATTTCTACGTCGTTTCCTTTATCCCATGCTGATTTTGCCAAACCACCACCAGCACCTACTGCTGTTCCTAATGCGGCACCTTTTCCAACGTTACCGCCAGCTAATGCTCCGAATACAAGCCCTGATATCGCACCCGCAGCAACACCTGCTGTCACATCTTTTGCATATTCTTTTGTTACATCAAGCTTTGTTCCACCAATAAGTACACCGGTATTATCATCCGTTTTGATAACTGCAGATATAGGTATTTGGGTACCATATGGAGTATAAATTTGCGTGAATCTTATACAAAGTTTACCATTCATGCTGCCACGTTTTGCCTTAGAAGCTTCTATAACCGTACCTGATACAGTACTTCCTGCAGGCGCAATAAGCTTGTTATTATAATAATAGTCTGAATTCAAAACCAGAGACACAGATTGACCTGCACTCGCATTAGCCGAAGAAATTGGAGCTGTTAGCATCGCAGGTAAAGAACTACCTGCCGGAACCATTACAACATTACCATGTAAAGGTTGACTGGAACTATATTGCATCGGCTGCTGCACATATTGACTATTATAGACGGGTTGGGTTTGCGTAGACTGATAACTAAAATTAGACGCCGCAAAACAAATGTTCATAGAACACATAGATACTGACAATAATTTAGCAATTAATTTATTATTCATATATAAATCCCTCCCCTTATTAACATTTTATAATCAATGCGCAATTTGTCAATTTGTTAATATGTGTGACATGTGTATTGGTTCAACTAATACTATGATTAAATCTGCACCCGAAGAAATTGTAACATGCTCACCCATTCGTCTTTGAGCCCCAGGAACACACTGCAAAGTACCCATCGCTCTAAACATTGCCCAACGTTGGTAGTGTGGTACTCTATTGTATGTTGCTGGTGGTGTTAATCCACCTCCAATTATATTATTGTTAGCAGTATATATATAAGCTTTTATCGGAATTTCATATCCGTCAGGCAGATACATTTTATTTACAAAAACTCTCATCGCCGCATTAGTACCAATTATCGGTTCATTCTTTTTATCAATATAACCGGAAAATTTTGTGCCTGTTGGAATCACATCCTTATTATACAAATATATATCAGACGTTGCCTCAAAATTCACCTTATCGCCTTCTTCACAATAAGCTGTCGAAAATTCTTGCAAAGAAATCACAACAATATGCGTTCCGGTCGGAATATCAAATTCGTCATATCCTCTCAGCTCTATTTCTGCTGTAGCAAAAGGCATAATAAAAATGGCTAGAATTGTTAGTATAAATTTCTTCATACCCTATATTATATAATGTTTTATTCAAAGATGTAAAGTGTGCTACGCACGTAGGTAAGTCACAAGACTGTATTCTAACTACATATCCATAGTAAAAGGTGCTACGCACGTAAACAATTTTCCCATATCTATACTTCTACAATACGCTCATGTAATACAGGTCTTATTGGTGCTGTATTCTTATCCTTATTAATATAATTTAACTGTATATTTGTAGGATATGATTCCAAGTAATCTGTGAAATAAACTTTTCCATTCAAATCAATCAAAGATGCCAACATTTTTTTGTTTATAATTTTATTATCAGCATCTGGATAAAGTTCATCCATTGTTTTGCGGAAATTTTTATATTTAAAATTTTTCGTCAAACGCCCGGTTATACCAATTTTTGTACGAGTACCATCCCAAGCATTAAAAAAGTATTTGCATATATTATCAAATTTTTCTTCTAGTTGTTTTTCAGTATAGACTGATTTATAGCGCTCTTCATAAAGTTCTCCAAATTTTGACACGACTTCCTGATATAAATACATTAAGTCATCTTTTTGAAAACCTTTTACTTCTTTTATTTTTTCATCAGGAAAACTTCTGGAAATAATATCAAAGTTTTTTGGATGTTCTTCCAATATCGGTAACATCGTATTTATAACATTTGCCATTCTTGTAGTATAAGCTTCACGCAGTTTTTGTGCTACTTCATGCTTTCCTTCGCGCTCTTTTAATACAGAATTGTAATATAACGAATGGAATGGGTTAAAAGATAAATTTATGCTCATAAATTTATACTCATCATAATTTTCATTGAATTTTTTTACAAAATTTTCCATCCTCTCTTGCGTCTTTTTATCTTGAATATTCCAGCCAGCGGTATCAAATAATACTTCTTGCTCACAAGTATCGTGAAGCATTTTGGAAAGGTCTAAGTAATCATATTCTTTTCCATTTTTATCTTTTGCCATTATCATAGAACTATCTGCATCATGGAAAAAAAGTTGATAATCAAGTCTTCTTTTTCTTTTAAAAATATTAAATCCCATTTTATTGTTTAAAGCCTTAAAATCATCACAGAAATTTTTAAAATCCTCAAAATCGATTTTTGATATGGTATCTTTATCTCTATAAAAACTTTCCGGTCTTGCTTCTGCAAAACAATGAGCACACATGTTATTACAGCCTCGTTGCAAAATAATTGCAACTGATTTTTCTGTTATACTCTTAATTTGTTTCATTGTTAAATTACCGATAGTTTTTAGCCCTTCTTGGATACCATCCAACTTCTCCATATCAAAATTATCTAAAGTCCAATATTTTGCAGGAGTATGTGATTTTTTTAATGCAGCTTGTCTTTTGGTCAGATATTCTGCGTAATTCCCGCCTTTAAAAGTTTGTGTTGGTTGTGAATAAATTGAATAATTTGTGATAGAATTTGAAATTTGCATGTTTTACCTCTAATAAGATAAAACATCTAAAAAATAATTTTGCTATTAAATCCTTTAATTTTTAGATAGCCACAAAAATTTTCCAAAATTAATCAATCTTTTGCAGTCAAGTACTCTTTAACAAGATTAATAGGGGTAGCAAATCCAATTCCTATATTCGAAATATTGTTATCAGGATTATAGATGGCTTGATTTATACCTATGATTTCACCTTTTTCATTTAATAAAGGTCCTCCTGATGAGCCCGGATTTATTGCTGCATCCGTTTGAATACGATTTTTTGCGTAATCTATTCTTGATATAATTCCCTGTGTCAAAGTTCCGCTAAACCCAAACGGATTACCTATCGCAAGTACTTTTTCTCCAACCTTTATTTTAGAAGAATTTCCTAATTTTACCGTCTTCAAGTTCTTTTTTGTATCAATTTTTAGAAGTGCTATATCTTTATTCTCACCCATTTTTCTAAGAAGCTTTGCAGTATAATTTTCGCCATTGTTCATTGTGACAACTACAGAATTTCCCACATCTACAACATGAGCGCTAGTTAAAATAATGCCGCTTTTATCAATAATACAACCGGTGCCGCAAGATAGACCATCCGACAGTTGTGAATCAACAGATACTATCGCCGGATTAATTTCAGAATATATTGCACTGGCGCTTTTTGTAACTTTTCCGAACGCAAAAGCCGGTAAGGATAACAATATCAACAATTTTATACAAAGGATTTTTTTCAGCATTAGAGTCTCCGTATTCTTTTTATACAGTAGTTTTTCACCTCACCCTAGCCCTCTCCTTTAAGGAGAGGGAATGACCGCCACTTGTTTTTTTTTAATCAATATACATAGATTTTTTCAAATTTTCGCATTCAACTCAATTGTCTTATAAAATACCTTGAGGCTATATCTTGTCAGGCTTCAAATTTTAATGTATAATGAACTAGATGTTTTATCACAATCGACACAAAAGGAGAAAATTATGTCAAGAATCGAAAGTTTTAAAAGAGCTTTAAGTGAAAAAAGAGCAGTAAAAATTATTGCAGGTATTGATAATTTCGATATTAACAATGTAAAAAAAGTTATTTTAGCAGCTTCTAATTCTGGTGCTAGTGCTGTTGACATTTGCGCTGATCCTGATATCGTTGCTATGGCTAGACAAATGACTGAATTACCAATCTTTGTTTCTTCTGTTGACCCAGAAGCTTTAGCACACGCTGTAATCCTTGGCGCTGATGCGATTGAACTTGGTAACTTTGATGCACTTTACAAAAAAGGTCAAGCATTCTCAGCTTCACAAGTTTTAGCTTTAGCTAAACAAACAAGAAAATTAGTTGGTAATGATGTATTTTTCTGTGTAACAATCCCAGGAGAATTAGAAATCGCTGAACAAGTTGAATTAGCACGTAATCTTGAAGAAATTGGTGTTAACCTTATTCAAACAGAAGGTCATTTCTCAAATGAAACACCTTCTAACGGTGTTAGAGGTCTTGTTGAAAGAGCTGAACTTACTCTTTCTAACACAATTGAACTTTCAAGAAATATTGAATTGCCAATTATGACAGCTACAGGCATCAACCCTACAACAGCTTCATTAGCATTCGCTTCCGGCGCTTCTGCAATTGGCTGCGGTTCTTGCGTTAACAAGCTTGATTCTGAAATTTCTATGTTAGCAGTATCAAGAAGTCTTGTTGAAATTGCTGAACGTAACGCTCAATACACTGTTGAATTAGTTTAATTCAAAATAGTTTGTTAAATAAAAAACATCCTCAGAAATTCTGAGGATGTTTTTTAATGTTTAAATATAATAATATTATTATTGAACTACAGCATCAACTATTTCTCTAAAAGCACCTTCTCCGCCTCTTGCAGTTGTAACTTGAATTCCTTCAATTTCTTTAACAGCTTTTACAGCATCCGGTACAGTTATAGCATATTTTGCAAATTTTAAACTTTCTAAATCATTTATGTCATCTCCAACATAAATAAATTCATCTTCTTTTAGATTATATCTTTCGACAATTGACTTTATTACATCAATTTTAACTCTTATCCCTTGATGAACTTCTTCTACGTTGAATTTTTTAGCAATCAACTCTATCGCAGAATTTTTTTCACCGGATATAATTCCTATTCTAAAACCGTTTTTTCTCAAAATAGAAAATGCCATGACATCTTTAAAATTTAGCTTTCTTGTCATTTCGCCATTTGGGTCAATATAAACACAATTGTCTGTCACAATACCATCAAAGTCTGTTATAACAAATTTTATAGTTTTCGGCAGCGATATACTCATTTTATTTCACTCTTCTTAATTTATCTATTATTGGCAACTCTCTATCATACACAACCTTGACACCATCACCTAGTAGCTGAGGAGTTTGTCTTATATCTCTTATCATATGATATAAACCTGCCATTTCTAAACTAGCTGCCTGATCAGACCCCCAATTTGTTCTATCAACAGTGATATGACGTTCTACAGAATTTGCACCCAAAGCTACTGCTAAAACTGACGGTGTAACACCACGTTCGTGACCGGAATAACCAATCGGGCAATAAAATTCTTTTCTAAAAGTTTCAATTACACGCAAGTTCGTTTCATCTGCATTTGATGGATAAGTAGACGTACAGTGATAAATAATCAAATTATCTTCACCCAATATTGAAACAGCATGCCTAATTTCCTCCATAGAACTCATGCCGGTAGAAAGTAAAATTGGTTTACCTTTTGATTTTGTGTGTCTTAATAAATTGTCATCTGTTAATGACGCTGACGCAATTTTATAACAAGGAACATCAAACTTATCAATAACATCTACAGACTGCTCATCCCAACAAGATGCAAACCAAATTATGCCATGCTTTCTGCAATATTCGTCAATTTCTTTATATTCAGCTTCTCCAAATTCTAAACCACGCTTCAAATCACCGTTTGTTTTTCCGAAAACACTTGTTCTGTCTTTTGCTAATTCCTCTTTTGTATAAACTACATCAATAGTTCGTTTTTGGAATTTCACAGCATCACAACCTGTAGTGATTGCAATATCAATCATTTTTTTTGCCAAACTTACAGAACCATTATGGTTTATACCAATTTCTGCAATTATAAAACAAGGATAACCGTCCCCAACAATTTTATTGGCGATTTTTACACACTTTCTATTCATCAACACTCCTAATTATAAATATTTTTTATATAAAGCAAATTCATCAGGATCAACTTTATGTTCTTCTTTAACTTCCGGACTTTCAACAGAAACCGCAGGTTCTGCATCGGTATGAAATAATTTATCAATTATACCATCAGGATTATCTTCTTCATAAATATCTGATATCTCAAAACCATCGTTTTCAACAGTTTGCTTTTCATTAATTTCCGGTTCTTCTTGTTCTACATTTTTTTTCTTTGATACAACTTTTGTAAACCCTGGAATTTCTATTTTAGGAATCTCAATCTTTGGTATCCTGATATTCGGAATCTCTATTTTAGAATATTCACCTTCCTCTATTTCACAAGGAGGAAAATTACCTAAATCTTTTATTAAGTGAATTGAATTAGATGATGCGCCAATAAGCATTCTTTTGCCATCCAATTCGACTACATGTAAAGTCTTATTTGTACCTAATGGTGTTGTTGAAATTACAGAAACTTGAGAAGCAGCGTTTTCACCAACCTGTTTTTTTAACGTTTTAATTCCAAATTTGTTAAGTTTTGTATACAAAATACCGGTTGCATAAATTAGTAAAATAACAAAAACTAACGAAAAAATCATTGATAAGAAATTAGGTTCTTGACCAACGGATTGAGTTGACAGAGTATTTGCAGCATCTGTAGTTGTTACTGCTGAAGCTTGTGCTGCACTTGCTAATGGTTCAGGTAAGTCCGGCAAAACATCAAACCTATCAGCTGCCAAACAAGCCGGCATGACAAAGCTCAAATATACTCCCAATATTAATCCCGAAATCTTTTCCATTTAATCTTCCCTAGTTTTCTGTTATAATTGTACCATAAAATCATAAAATAGGACAAGCGCCCATGCTTTTAAATGTTTTAAATTATTTTTTTGAAGAAAACAGCATCCTTTTAATACACATTCTAAATTTATTTGTACTGCTAATACTTGTAATTCTATTTATATCAGCAAGAAAAACTGGCAAAAAGTGGACACGTATTAATGATTACCTTGGGACAATTACCAAGACAGTAAACTCCGTCAGATATGGCGATTTAACTAAAAAAGTCGGCAGAATAGAATTACCGAATGCAGAACCTCTGGCAGAAAGTATCAACAGAATGATTGAAACCCTTTATGACAGAGAAAAAATGATTATTGAATATCAAAACGAACTACACCGCCAAAATAAATTTTTAGAGGCAGTTATTAATTCACTTTCTGACGGTTTGGTTATTATTGATGAAAATCACAAAATACTTAGAGCAACTCCTAAAATTAGCGAATGGTTCGGCATTTCAGGTAAAAAATTGGTTGGAACGCCAATTGATAATTATATAGTATTACCGGAACGTGCAAAAATTGAAAGTTTAAAAGAAAACGATATATATATAAAAGCCAATAGAGCTTCTAATTTTTCTGCAAGTTCTATGGAATTAAAGCTGGAAGATAGAAAGCGCAGACATATTATAATTATCAAAAACATTACTGACCAAAAAGAACTGGAAAACTTAAAAGAAGATTTTGTCGCAACACTTACACATGATTTAAAAGTACCAATTATTGCTGAAACAAATATGTTAGAATTATTCCTTAACGAAAGTTTTGGACCTGTTTCCGAAAAACAAGAAATTGCGCTTAAAAACATGCAGGTTTCTAATAAAGAATTACTTGATTTAGTACAAATTGTATTGGAAACATATAAATACAGAGATGGCAACATTTCTTTATACAAAGAAAATATAATGCTAAGAAGCTTCATAAATGAAATAGTTGATGAGATGGAGCCTATTTCAATAAAAAATAATAACAAATTAAAATTTTCATCACCTAGAGATATAAGAGTTTACGCAGATAGAATACAACTTAAGCGTGTCATAAAAAATCTAATTCAAAACGCAATATCGTATGGAGAGCCGAATTCTCCAATAGAAATATCAATTGGAGAAATTCCTCAATATATAGTAATCAAAGTTAAAGATTACGGAGCAGGTATTTCACAAGCTGATATTGATAAAATCTTTAACAAATACTACTCAGCCGCTAAAAAATTCCGCAAAATCGGTACCGGTTTAGGTTTGTACTTAGCTTTACAAATTGTAAAAGGACATGGCGGAGAGCTGGCAGTTGAAAGTGAAGAAGGCAAATTCACAGAATTTACAATAAAACTACCTGCAGTTATGAATATTAACCTTCATTATGGAGAATAAAGTATGATTTTATATGACACAAAGTATTTGCAGCTCAAAAGTGCAAAGTCTAAAACCGGCAAAGATTGGGTTTACGCACATCGTCCTAATGCAAAAGATGTCGTAGTAATTTTACCTCTAATAAATAACAAAGAGATTTTGTTTTTGAAAGAAGAAAGACCACCTTTGCAAGCTGAAAACATTGCAAAATATTCTATCGCACTACCTGCCGGATTAGTTGGAGATGAGCGTATTGGAGAAACGGTTGAAGATGCTATTCATGCAGAATTATTAGAGGAAGCAGGTTTAAAAGCAGATAAAATAAAGATTTTTACACGTAAACTTGCAAGCTCTCCAGGATGCGTATCAGAAACAATTACAATTGCTATTGCGTACATTAGTGAATATAATGTATGTTCCAAACCCGTAAGTGATGGCGGTGTTATTGTTGATAGAATACTTGTTAACAAAAATAATATTCATAATTGGCTAAGAGAACAAGAACAAGCAGGAGTTGCACTTACGGCTTCAACTCTTGCTGCGTTATTTTATTTAAGTGAGGAAGAATAATGATTACAAAAGGAATAAGAGGCGCTATTACCGTAGATGAAAACAGTGCAGAGGCAATAGGTGCTGCTACAATAAAATTACTAACAGAAATGATGAATAGAAATAAAATTGAAATTGAATCTATTTCACATGCAATTTTTACGCTAACGAAAGATTTAAACGCTGATTTTCCGGCAAAATATGCACGCATAAACTTAAAATGGAAAGATGTTCCTATGATGTGCTTTCACGAACTTGATGTTCCTGATAGTTTGAAAAAATGTTTACGTGTACTATTAGTCGTAAATTGCGGTGAAGGTTTTGCACCGGAATTTGTTTACTTAGGTGGAGCTGAAAAGTTAAGAAAATGAAAAAAGTTTTAATTGTAGATGATGTAAAAGGCTGGAGAGATTATAACTCTAATATTGTAAAAGAATTATTTGAAGACGCAGAAATCGAAACAGTAGGTTCTGCTCAAGAGGCTTATAACATATTATTACAAGAAAAGCCTTTTGACATTATTATCACTGATTTACAGATGGAAAACACATATGAGCCTAAATTTGCAGGAGAATGGTTAATTGAACAAATTAAGACATTTTCTCGTTATAACAATACAAAGGTTGTTATAATTTCCGCATCATATAACGCTAGGCATATTGCAGAATTATATGGAGTTGAATGTATTCCAAAACAAACTGCCTTAAAATGTTTATCAGCGTACAAAGAGGTTTTGATTTAGTATGAAAAAGATTTTTTTGATATTTTGTATTATTTTTCTTACAACTTCCAACGCATTTGCAAATTTCGAAAAGTATTATGAATTTGAATCAAATCTTGATGTTAAATTTATCAAAAGCACTACATCAAAAGATAAAGAGTACAAAAAAATCGAAAAAAATGAAAAATACATAAAACAGGGAAAATATTATAAAGCTGATAAATATTATCCGGATTTCATCCCTAATATTGCCCGATTTATAAACATTTATACTGATAAAAAAGATTATCCAAATGCTCTTTATTATGCGGAAAAACTAGCAGAATTAGACATTTCTAACTTGTTTCCAAAATCATCAAAAGATTACAGGCTCGGAGTCTTGTATTCATTGAATGGCAACTATCTTAAATCAAATACATATTTATACCCATACGTAAACAGCAATAGCTGGGCACGTTTCCAAATGGCTCAAAATTATTATTATATGCAAGATATGAAAACCGCCGAGAATTATGCCATAAAAATCACTTCTTCTGATGGAGCTTATTTTGCATCACAAGAACTTTTGTACAACATTTATAACGTTACAAAGAACCCTCAAAAGGCTTATACTGTAGCCAAAAATCTAATTAAACTGGATGTAGGTAATCCGGAAAACTATATGCGTGTAGCAAATTCTACAACTAACACTGCAGAAAAATTAACATATTATAATCGAGCAAAACAACTCTATCACTCACAAAACCTACTAAATATGATTACCTACGTAAATACACTCGTTGCACCAATTGAGCAGAAAAAAATAGATGAAGCTTACAAAAAAATTACTGTTTATTGTAAAAAACCGGACTGGTTCAAAATCAAATCCAAAAATGAACAACTTTTAGCAAATGATAAAGCATATTGGAATAACAGACAAGATGAATTCTTTGAAGCAGCGAATGAATGCTTGTCAAAATATACCGGAAACAATCTTGCAGCATGCTTTAAAGATTTGAATGATACACAGGAAAAATTGGATACCGCATTAGCTGCAGAAGCTGCTAGAAGAGAAGAAGCCGCTCAAAGAAACGCACAAATTCAACAGCTAGTGCGCCAAAATATGCTACTGGAAGAACAAAATATGATTCAGCGTTCCAGATATTATAACAACTATTACTACCCACGATATTATTACCGTAATCCTTACTGGTGGTAGTTTTTAAGTGGAAAGTTGAAAATGGAAAGTGGAAAGTTGTATTAAAGCTTAACAACTTTAGAACTCACTAATCAATGAGTATGTATCAGAGTTGCATTAAAGTTTGTAGTTTCACAACAGTAAAATTCCTTTACCCCTTTACCCCTTTTGTTTAACTACAGCATCAATCAAGCCTTTGAACAAAGGATGAGGTCTTTCCGGTCTTGATTTGAATTCAGGATGGAACTGGCATGCAACGAACCAATCTAATTGTGGAAGTTCTACGATTTCTGATAACATGCCATCAGGTGACATGCCTGAGAACACAAGTCCTGCTTTTTTAAGCGGTTCAATATAATCTGTATTAACTTCATATCTGTGTCTATGGCGTTCGGAAATTTTACTTGCTCCATAAACTTCGTGAGCTCTTGAACCTTTTTTAATATGACAGTCATACGCTCCAAGACGCATTGTTCCACCATAACCTTTAACATTCTTTTGTTCCAACATCAAATCAATTACAGGAATTGATGCGTTTTCATCAAATTCTGTAGAGTTAGCATTTTTTAAACCCGCAACATCTCTTGCATATTCAATAACAGCACATTGCATGCCTAAACAAATACCTAAGAATGGAACATTATTTTCTCTTGCGTATTTGATTACATTAAGTTTTCCTTCAATGCCTCTGATTCCAAAACCACCTGGAACAACAACACCATCAACATCTTTCATAAGTTCTTTACATTGTTTTTCATCGACACAATCTTCTGAATTTATCCATTTGATTTCTGTTTTTACATTATTTGCGTAGCCGGCATGCTTAATTGATTCTACAACAGAAATATACGCATCTGATAATTTTGTATATTTTCCTGCTATTGCAATCTTAATAGTACCTGATGGGTGATTAATTCTTTCTACCAAATCTTTCCAGCCTGTTAAATCAGCTCTTCTGTCTTGTACCTGTAACAATTTTAAGACAACTTCCGCAAAATTTTGATCTTCTAATGCTAATGGAACTTCATATATACTCTTCATATCTCTGCATTCGATTACAGCCTCTTTTGATACAGAACAGAATAACGCAAGTTTATCTTTTTCAGTTTTTGGAATTGGTTTAGAAGTTCTGCAAACAAGAATTTCCGGCTGTAAACCATAACTTCTTAACAAGCTTACACTATGTTGCGAAGGTTTTGTTTTCAATTCTCCTGAAGTTGGAAGATAAGGTAATAATGTACAGTGAATGTTTATAGCATTACCAATTCCAGCTTCTGTTTTAAACTGTCTTATTGATTCAATAAACGGTAAACTCTCTATATCACCAATAGTTCCGCCAATTTCTATTATTTGAAAATCCGGTTTAAAATGCTTTTGAGCCTTTACAAGTCTTGATTTAATTTCATTTGTAATATGTGGAATAACTTGAACTGTCGCACCCAAATAATCTCCACGTCTTTCTTTTTGAATAACAGTTTGATATACACTACCTGATGTCACGTTACTCAATTGAGAGAAATTAGTATCAATAAAGCGTTCATAGTGACCTAAATCCAAATCTGTTTCTGCTCCATCATCTGTGACAAAAACTTCACCATGCTGAAATGGACTCATTGTTCCGGGGTCAACATTTATATAAGGGTCAAATTTTTGAATAGCAACAGAAAATCCTCTTGCTCTCAAAAGTTTGCCTAAAGAAGCTCCAATAATACCCTTGCCCAAAGAACTTACAACACCACCGGTGATAAATATGTATTTTGTCATAGTTGAATCCTTATTTTTAATCTATCATTTCTCAAAAAAAGAGGGGCAAAAACCCCTCTTTTAAAAATTAGTTAATTTTTGGAACTCTAAAGAACCCGTTCTCTTCGTCCGGAGCATTCTTCATAAGTTCTTCTTTTGTTTGTTCGTAATAAACTTCGTCTTCTCTCATTACATTAACAAAATCAATTGCGTGTGCCATAGGTTCTACATTTGATGTATCAACCTCATTCATTGCATCTACATGCTTAAGTACATCACCCAATTGTTTTGTAAATTTTTCTTTTTCTTCTTCCGTTAATTCCAAGCGAGCCAATTTAGCTACGTGTTCTACATCTTTTATTGTTATCATAATTTTCCTACTCCAATAATAAAAAATATTATCATAAATAAAAAGGCGATGCAAACATTGAGCTTAACCCTAAAGACTAGACATTGTAAAAGTCGGTTTTAGTGCTTCGGTTCAACTTTATCAGCGCCTTTTTATTCAAAATTCTAAATCTATTAATTTATTCTTTGGAACATATATCCAATTCCACGAGCTGTTAAGATTAACTCTGGGTTAGTCGGATCTGTTTCCAATTTAGAACGTAATCTTGAAATATGAACATCAACAACTCTTGTATCAATTCTATGATCTGCCGGATAAGACCATACATGTTGCAAGATTTCGTTTCTTGAATATGCTTGACCTGAATTATTAACAAGCAATTCCAATAAGCTAAATTCCATGCCAGTAAGTCTGATACGTTCATTCTTTCTATAAACTTGTCTTCTTGCAGTATCAATCTTAATGGCACCAGTTGTAATAATATTTTTACCACCTTTTGATGCAGATGAAGCTCCAGTCGCAGCAGAGCCAGAAGCAGGAATAATCACATCCTTGCTAATTGTTCTTCTCAAAACTGCCTTTACTCTTGCCTCCAATTCTTTTGGACTAAATGGCTTGATTACATAATCATCTGCGCCAAGTTCTAAGCCGGTAATTCGTTCTGATACATCGCCTAATGCTGTAAGAATAATAATAGGAACATCTGATGTTCTTCTAATTTCACGAGTTACACCGTAACCATCCATTTTTGGCATCATAACATCAAGCACTACCAAATCCGGATTTGTTTTATTAAACACTTCTACTGCTTCTTCGCCATCTTCAGCTGTTACAACATCATAGCCGACCATTTTAAGACGAGTTTCCAAAATTCTTCTGATACTTGCTTCATCATCAGCTACCAAAATCTTTTGGCGAGTTTCATTCTCTCCACTCATCTCTTGCAATTCTTCATTCTCTGCCATTTGTCCACCCTTAACTTTGTATTTACAAAAATTTGAAATTCTTAATATTTATACATATATCTTAATAGAATTTTAACTTTTTTGCAAGGGGTAAATATAAATAGGAATAAAAAGAATTTAAAATTATGGAAATATATTTAGCCATGAGTCTGCCTGCATGGTGAATATACTATGTTTATCTATTCAGTTAAATAAATAATGACGGAGGATTTATTATGTATCGTTATATCTTTGCAATGTTATTAACTCTTTGCGTTTCTCAAATTCTGCAAATACCGGTTTTCGCAGCCGGTCAAATATTTTACCCACCTTGTAACTGTAATCATTACCATAATTTACCGCCAAGAAATCAAAATTTTATGCCGCCACATTATCCAATGCCTATGACAAACGGATATAATTCGGCTTTTTATAATGGCAATAATACTTTGAGATATTCAAATAATCGTCCTAACAGATATTATAGAAACGTAAATATTCCTTCATCGTTTTCGGATATTAATGCGTTAGAAAAGTATACTCTTAATCGTAATTTTTCTAGAGAAAGTGATTTAGAACGTTTACAAAGATTGGAAATGCAAGCATTTGGAGCTGTGCAAAATGGTGATATAAATACAAGATATGATAACGTAAGAAATGCGATATTATCTCGTCCAAAACAAAATTATAAAACAACATTTTTAGGTAATTTAGCTAATTATTTTTCAGGTCAAATGACAGGATACACTCCAAATTTTGATAGCGATCCATTTTTTTCTGATTCATCTTTTACAAGAACCTCATATCCTACGACTTACGGCAACCAAAACATTGATAGCTACTCAAATCCTTGGGGTAAAGGATATAGAGTAAATAATTATGGTACCGGTTCAACTAGTGGTGTAAGAATATTAGACTAAAGTCCCCTTTCCGGATAAGCAGAATTTGAGAGTTTAATTTCATAATATTCGTTCTTATCAATATTCACACCCATGTTGCGTGTACTTATTGTGAATTTTTTCTTCTTTTTTTTGTAAGGTTTAATTCCACTATTGCCTGACAATAGTGTTATTTTCGCCTACTTGTACAATTGTTGGTTTATGAGTTTTAATTTCTTCCGGAGTTAAATCAGCATAAGTAACAATAATGATTTTATCGCCAACTTGTGCTTTTCTTGCAGCAGCGCCATTCAAACAGAAACATTTTGAACCTCTTGCGCCTTTAATAACGTAAGTTTGGAATCTTTCTCCATTATTTATGTTTAAAATTTCAACTTTTTCCCATTCTAAAATATTGGCTTGTTCTAAATAATCTTCGTCTATAGTAATAGAGCCAACATAGTTTAAATTAGCGTCTGTAACAGTGGCTCTGTGTATCTTTGAATTTAAAAACTGTCTTAACATATCTACCTCGCCTAAATATATTAGCACGGTAAAAGTTATAAATCCAGAATTGAGTGGTAAATTTGTATTTGTTATTAACAAACTCTATTAGAATATATGCCTTTTAAATAATCTCTAATATTATAGAATGTTTGTTCCAGCAAATAATTGACAGAACAATGCGTATTATATCCGATATGCGGCGTCATTATTACATTATCAAGGTTAAATAATTTTTGTGTGACAAGTGCAATTTCAACACAATCGGATTTTGAATCTTTTATTGCATCTGTAATTTCTCCGGGGTGAGTTGATAAAAATTCACATTCCATAACATCAAGCGCTGCGCCTTTGACTTTTCCTTTTATCAAATTATCGTACAAAGCTCTTATATCAATCAAAGCCCCTCTTGCTGTATTAACAATATAAACACCATCTTTCATTTTATTAAATTCATCAGCACCAAGCATGTGATAATTATCCGGTGAATTAGGAATATGTAATGATATGATATCAGATTCTTTAAGCAATCTCTCGAAATCGACAAACTCACAATAATTGCCGACTTTTGGGTTTTGCATGTAAGAATAAATCAGAACTCGCATGCCTAAAAAATGTGCGATTTTCGAAACCAAAACTCCTACTTCTCCGCAGCCGACAATTCCTAATGTCATGTTATTTAAACTACGACCTTCGTATTTTTCGTAGTTTATTTTGTGATTTTTCAGATCTATAATTGCAGAAATCATATTTCTAACGAGTGCTATCATTAAGCCGATTGTGTATTCCGCAACACCTTCTTCACCATAGTTTTCTACATTAAGTACAGCAATATTATGTTCAATACAATAGTCAATATCAATATGACCATAACCGTAACTACGAGTTGCGATTATTCTAAGATTCTTAAATTGATTTAGAACTTTTGCTGTTAAGTTTGAGCTTCTGTAAGCACTTATTAGCGATGTTTCATTTTTTTGGTCTTCTGTGAGTTTAGTCATATCGTCCAACGGTTCGCTAAAAAATGTTATATCAAAATCAATAAATTCATTTTTTTTAAAAAATTCTTTTTCGCTCTCTCTAAAGTCAAATATTAACATTCTCATTCTAAAAATCTCCTTTTTATAAAGTATGTTTGTAAATAAGATTTAAAACTATTCTACAAATAGGCAATTTATGTTAATATCAAATTGGGAATACGTGTAGTAAAAGAGGAAATATGAAAAAAATTAGCATCGTTACATCTTGTTTTAATGAAGAAGATAACATTCCGGTTTTGTATAGAGAACTTAATAAAGTAACAGAAAAATACTTAAGTAAATATGAGTTTGAAATTATTATTATAGATAATGCTTCAACTGATTTTACACAGGATGAATTAAGAAAAATTGCTGCTGATGATAAACGTGTAAAACTGATTTTTAATTCCAGAAATTTTGGTCATATTAAATCTACAAATTATGCTATGCAACAAACTGATTCAGACGCAGTAATATATCTTGCATCAGATTTACAAGACCCGCCGGAAATGATTGATGATTTTATAGAAAATTGGGAAAAAGGCTGTGAAGTAGTTATTGCTAGAAAATATGATAAAAGAAGTTTTTCTTTCTTAAATCTTTTGCGCAAATTTTATTATTTTGCTCTTGATTTGATGAAAGATGAAGGGGCAACATTAGTCAGAAATTACAAAGGTTTTGGACTTTATGACAAAAAAGTTATGGATAAATTGAAAGAAGTACAAGACCCATATCCGTATTTTAGAGGTGCTGTTTTAGATATGGGATTTTCTATGAAAATTCTTGATTTTGATGAACCTGAAAGAAAAAACGGAGTTGATAAAACTAATCTTTTGACACTTTGGAACAACGGCATGCTTGGCTTAACCAGAACTACTAAAGCTCCCGTTCATATCCTTGCAATAATAGGATTTTTTGGAACAATTATAACTTTTGCAATGATTGTTTTGAGTCTAATTTGCTACATAGGTTACACAAATTTTATTATTCCTAAAAAAATGTTATCTCTTTATTTCTTATTATTTGTACAGATTTTAGGAATCGGATTGATTGGCGAATACGTAATCATGCTTTGTCGTTTTGCAGAAAAGAAACCTTTAGTTATCGAAAAAGAAAGAATAAACTTCTAGGTGGTGCTACGCACGTAGACACAACTATCGGCTGCTTGGTAGAATCTACAAAATGGTTAAAAAAACTACACGCTCCGCCTCTATGGTGTGACTATAAGTAGGGCATGTTCCCTCTCCTTGGGGGAGGGTTAGGGTGGGGGCTAATTGATCTTACGGAGATATAGTGTCTAATTTTAAGAGTTGAAAGTTGAAAATAGAAAGTGATTGGTTGTTATAATCGCAGGTTCGGCGCGTTCCCCCTCTCCTCACAGAACATTAAAGTGGCACTACCGCTCTTGTTAGGGAGGTCGCAGTCGTAGGCGAACTATGTGAGCCGTACGAATGCGTGTGGGTATCAAACCAATCCTTTTAACCCCCAAAATATTTCAGACATCAAAAATATTATCAAAATTTTTTAAACAAAAAGATACAAAACTTTTCTATCTTTAAAACAATGCAAACTTACGCCAATAATGCAATACCCAGTTTTAGTTTTGTTAAAATTATTTAATTTTTATAAAGATTTGTAAAAAAATTACAACAAACAGTTTACTTTTGTTATATCGTGAAGCAATAATGTTATTGTAAGAAGTATATATCACAAATCTAACAAGTAAATACAAGGAATGTATGTTTTGAATAAGCAATGAATTGACAAAGGATGTCAGTAAGCTTATGAAAAATGTGTAGAAAATCGTTAAATTAATCAAGGTTAAAACTTGTTGGAAAATTACAAGTTCTCAGGAAGAGAAAAATAGAGCAAGAATGATGCTCTAAAAAGTGCATATCAAAAAATAAGGAGAGAATAAAATCTGTGATTTAATCACAGGCTTAATTAGGCTGTATTTTTCGAAAGAAAGAAAGAAACAGTCACAGGACAACTACGCAAAAAAGTCCCTAATAGGGCATGAGTAACATATGGTGTTGCACAAGGATTGTGCAGCTAATTTAAGTACGTATCGAGAAAGAGAGAAAGGAGATCCAACTATGTCACTCACAATCAACACAAACATTTCGTCAATTATCACTCAAAGAAATTTGAATAGTGCGACGAACAGTCTGAACACTTCTATAGAAAGAATGACAACAGGCTACAAAATCAATCATGCAAAAGATAATGCTGCAGGATATTCTATTGCTGATAGATGGGTAACTCAAATAAGTACACTGGATGTTGCTGCTGATAATGCAGCTACCGGTGCAGACTTATTAACAACTGCAGAGCAAAGCTATGGTTTGTTGACTGACCACTTACAAAGAATCAGAGATTTGACCGAACAAGCTGCGAACGGAACTTATGGTTCTTCATCATTAAAGGCAATTCAATCAGAAGTTTATGCAAGATTGCAAGAAATTGACCGTATTGCATCTAATGCCGAATTTAATGGCATTAAATTGATGTCTTATATTAAAGATGGTGAACCAAAGGGAACTGGTATGACATCAGGCGGCTTAAATTTACAAGTTGGCTTGTATTCAGAAGCTAACAGTGTAATTAATCTTGATGTGTCATTGTTCTCAAGTGCAAAAATCAGCGCATTATTTTCTGGTGGTAAAACAACTGTTAACAAAAAGGTTGATGATAAGACACAATATCCTCAAACTCAAGAGGTTGAATTGTCAAAATTATTAACAGATGCTGGTGGCGATATTGCTAAATTAAACACCCAAGATGGTTTGAAAGCGTTTGCAGCGGCTTGTAGTGGTTTAAAATATAACAGCAAGGATGGCACATATAGTTTGTTGTCTGACCAAAAAGACTCATACGGTGCTTCTGCAATGTTAGGCTTTATTGATAATGCAATGGATGAAATTTCAAGAAGAGTTACTGCAATTGGTGCTGCTCAAAACAGAGTAGAGTCCGCAATAAGCGCAATTGATGTTCAATCACAAAATTTGACATCTTCTCTATCTACATTGAGAGATACCGATGTCGCAGAAGAATCTTCAAATTACATCCAAGCGCAAATCTTGCAACAAGCTTCAGCAACATTGTTAGCGACTGCAAACCAAACTCCAAGTATCGCATTAAACTTGATTTAATGGTAGGTGAGTTATGGTTAGAACTAACAATCTTTCATGCTAGTTCGTTGATTAGGGTTTATAAAACATGGCGGTGGTATTTCCACCGCCTTGTTTGTAATAAATAAAAATAAAAAAGACCTCTTATATAAGAAGTCTTCTTTATATGGAGGCAAATAGACAAAGTTAGAACTTTTTCACTTGAATCTGCCAATGATGAAGATTCATTTTTACGAACTTTGAATATCGCCTAATATTAGTACA
Source organism: uncultured bacterium (assembly GCA_900549855.1). Taxonomy (GTDB): domain Bacteria; phylum Cyanobacteriota; class Vampirovibrionia; order Gastranaerophilales; family Gastranaerophilaceae; genus CAG-196. The sequence goes on from URPS01000001.1 coordinate 42,445, forward strand.
TAGAAACTATTTTAATCTTTTTTGAATCAATTTCATATTTTAATGCTAATGTTTTTTTTATTTTTTTATTTTTGTTTTCAAATTCTAAAAATATACAAAATTTTATAACATTAAATTCATCTATTATTTCTATATTATAATAAGATTGTTGTTTAATTTTATTTCTTATTTCTTCTAAAAATTTTTCTTTACTAATATTAATTTGTTTAAAAATTTGTTTTACTTTTTCTAAATACTCATACTTTCCAAAATCTATTTCAACATTTTTAATATCAAATTTTTCCTTTTCATTTGAAGTTATATAAATTTTATTATATCTAAAATCATCCGAGCTATATAAATTTCCCTGAAATGTATCTATTTTATATCGTAAAAAAGTATCAAAAATTATATCATTTATGCCATATATATTATACCCTTGCCAATCCCAAAAACCATTGTGTATTTTACTGTGTTTATCTAAATCAACATTTGCATCAGAATTGAAAACATTTTTACCTATTTTTACATATTTTGTAAAAACTGAATGATTAGAAATATAGGATTTAAAATTAGAACTAAATGTTACATTTGCACAACCTAAATAATAATTTTCATTAGAGAAAAAATCATTTATTTTTGTGACACATTCATTGGTTATATTGTTTACATATATTAAGAAATAATTAGCATACCAATTTTCATCAATATTTAAGTCCAAAGTTTTGAATAACTTTTCTATCACAATTCTTTTTTGATAAATATCTAAATTATATAAAATTAAATCTCCAAGTAATATATTCATACGACTATCTTTTGGGAACAATGAAACTATATTATTGGCAATATATTCATATATAGAATTATCATCTGGAATTAATCTATATACAAATAAGTACTCATAATGTTTATCCCCATTAGCAGGTAATAAAGAAGAACGAAAATCTTCATACTTGACACCTGTATTTTTCAATGCCGTATTTAAACACTTAAAACAATTACTAATTTCCCTTTTCATTTCTTCATTATTTAAGCGGAAAAGTTCTTCTAAAACAGGCAGTACACCGTTATCTTTTGCATTTATAGAATATATTATATTACTCATATTTACCTCTACATTTTGATAAATATTGCCCAATATTTTTTTTTAATATCTGGCAATAAATTACAATATTATCATTTGTGTTTTTTATTATCCTCATTTGCATAACAAAAAAATTCTTCTTTTGATGTTGATAAAATATCCTTTAATCGAGATAAATTATCAATATTTTTATTTTTCCAAGATTCTAATAATTCGCAGTTGTTTTTAATAAACAATTCTAATAACGACATAATACTTTCCTTCCTTTTTTCTATTACTAATTAGGTACATAAGCCATTGTTGTTTGTTTTCCGACTCTAAAATTATCATTTCTCAAAGGTTCTTCGAATCTTACAACTCCTTGATTACCAACTATTTCCCTTACAAAATCAAAAAACTCTCTTTCCGTATCAATAGAATGTATTTTAACAAACTCTTTTATATCTAATTCATCGTCGCTATCATTAAAATATGCAACAATTAAATTAAAGCCTAAAGTTTTAGAATTATTAATAACATTTGATAATGTTAAAGGGGTTTTACCATCAGAAATTTGTTGTCCAAATAAATAAAACCATTTTTCACTATAATCTTTACCAACTTCGCATAAATCTAAAATTTCACCATACTCTCTTAATTTGTCCATTTTTACTCCTTCCATTTTGATTTTTATCACTAACAGATTGCTTTATAGCATCTAATACACATTTATCCATTATCACCAATTCAGGCGAAGAAATTATCATATCATATACATTCTTTGCAATTTTGTTTAAGTTACCTAATGCTGATAGAATATATTCATGTATAGTATGCCCGTATTGATTTGTTCCTCTGTATTGTAAAATTTGCACTCCCGGCATTCTTTTCCCCTGTTCATTAGTTTCATAAGTTGCCAATTCAAACGACAATCCGTACGAGATACTTTCATCAAATCCTTCGTGGAATTTATAAAAATCAGTTTTTGTTAATTTTTGCAAATGTTCAAAATATCCAGGAGCAACATAGTTTTTTAATTTTTCGGATAAAAATGAAATATCTTCAATATCTTCATTAGGGTTAAAATGCTTTACCATAAATTGAAATAAATTATTCATTGTCGGAACGAAATTGACTACAATATAATCAAGATAAATTTTAGCTTTATATATTTCATCCGCTAATAATAACCTATTTCGTTCCGGTGGAAACATTGAAAAAATTTCTTTTGCCGCTAAAACAATTTGTTCTAAACGTCTTACATATCCTTTATAAAGAAAATAGTTTTCACTCTTTTTTAAGTCAAGTGAATCAAATCTATCTTTATTATTTTGGAAATTATTAATTTCTTCCTGATATTTATCGTTTAGTTGTTTAATTTGTTCTTCTGAATAAAAAGAATGAGTTATTATTTGTTCTTGAAGAAATTTCTTGTTTTCGTGGTTGTAATAATATTTTCTAATGTTATTTATTTTTGTATCAAACCAACACATAGTTTTCAAATAACCAACATAAATAATATCTATAAATATTAGTTTTATAGGCGGATTGTCAGGACTATCAATAAAAGAATCTCTCCAATTAGGATTTCTGAATTTATTAATATCATCCAATTCTTTAATTGCGTTATCAACGAGTTCTTTAACAACTCCGGCAAATTGAATAACTACCAATTTCTGATGAAAAAATGATGAATTATAAACCTTTATACTCAAAAGAATTTTATCAATAAGATAAATCAAAATATTTAATTTTTTATGAAAATCGTCTAAACTATAATACATACGTTGAGCATATTCAACTTGTTTATCACTTGGGAGATTAGCTGCAATATCTCCTTGCCTGTTTGATTCGTGAATATATGATAAAACATTCTCCATAACTGAATCAATTTCAAATATCAAATTAATTAACTGCGGATAATTACTTGTTGTAAATGTATAATCACCTGCAAATATCTTAAAACTTAATGAAGGTGTTCTAACTAAATAAAAAGCATTTTTATAATTTTCGGCAGTGGGTTCATTTATAAATTTTTCCAAGCAGGCTTTTCGTCTTTTTTCATTATTTGTAAGCTTTAGACATTCTTGTAACATTTGGTGAAAATGCAAGGTAAGATAATCTAATGCTCTTATTTGAGATTTTCTTAGCTTTTCAGCTTCAAGAGCAATATTTCCTATAATGAAAATTAGAATAGGAACAACAATCATTCCTACAATATTTACCCATTGGCTACTTTCTGATTCTGCCATATTAAGCAAAGTTAAATTCATAAAAAAATCCTTAATACAAAATTATTTTATCACATATTTTCCGTCATAATTTGTATATATAAACCCACCAAAACCGGATTTAAATTCAGCGAGTCCTTTTAATTTGCCACATTTTAAATAAATTCGTGAGCCACCTATACAAGAACATATTGATTTTTCTTCTAAAGCCATTGTTAGTTGTAATCTAATATGTTGTACATTTTACCTCTATTTATTTTTGTATTTTATATACTTCTCATAAAATTTTTCTCTACGAAATAATATAAATAGTAATTTATAAATATTTTTCTTTATAAAAAATGAAAATTTAAACTTTTTCTTATTATATTTTTTTAGCAAATATTCATCTATTTGCTCGTCTTTTTGATTTATTACTTTTTCAATCTTTATTATTTTATTTAATTCATTAATACCAAAATTTTGAGCCTTTTGTATTGAAGTATTTATCTCATTATAATCAAACTCACTATTTATATGCTGTTCAATATCATAAGTATTACAATCATTAAAGAATACTGTTTGTGGAATATGTAATATCTTTTGTAAAGATTTGAAGCGATCAGTACCCCTATTTACATTTATAAAGCAATTAACATTTTTATTAAAAATTAAAGAAAAACACAGTCCGTGAAAAGAATCTGTTACAATTAATTCTGCATTTTTAATCAAATATAACCAATCTTGAATTGAATGTATAGTAGAATCTATTTTTATAATTTTTAGACCTTTATGTTCTGCATAATCTTTAATTTTTTTGTTAAGAACCTCATTTTCGTCAAGAATATAACACAGTATATACTTGCTTTCTTTTAAAACACTTTCATTAATTAAATCAAACCATATATCTTTATTTATAAGAAATACAGGATCAATAATTTGTTTTGCAGTTATATTAAAAATATTTTTACAAATATCAACTCCGGAAACTTCTCTGACTGATATATAGTCAAATCTTGAAAGTAAAAATTTATATTTCTTTAGCAATTTTGATGAAATATTGAAACTATCAGTTCCAAAACTTGCAGAAAAAGCAATTTTAACCTTTTTATAATTTACAAAATTGAGAAAACAACAGTCTTTAAAATATTCATCTCTAAAAACCTGATCGGAACCGACTATAAATTTATCTGTAATATTATTTAAATCTACGAGTTCTTTTTCAGAATTGTATATATTTGTATATGTTAGATGTTCTCTTGCAAATTTTTCAGAGATTTGATTAAAAAATACTTCATTTGGATTTCTATCATATAAATAACTTATCAAGGTAGATGTTTTTCCTAATTGTGATAATAATTTTTGTAATGCAAAAGCCGTTAAAGTTGCACCATAATTTATAGTCCACCAAAAATTATATATAGCAAAATCAAATTTATATTTTTGTATTTGCTCAAAATTATTATTTAATGTCATTGTATTATAATTATTCTCAAATTGTTCAATAAGATGATTTTTTAAAGTCGGATGTGTAAGTGTGCAATTTCCCTTTTTAGCAATTTCTATGGAAATATTTTCATTCAGCTTAAGTTTATCAGTTATATTAAAGTATAAATCTTCCCCTTTTTTATTGTTAAGTAATACCATAGATGTACCCAAATTATCATCAAACCTTGTATTAAAAGATTTTATTTCCCAAAAATCTCCAAGTGTTATATCGCCAATTCTTGGCAAAGTCGCATATTTACAGTTATAACAAGATTTCCTTAATGAAATACCATTTAAGAATAAAGAATAATATGAACTCTCTTGATATGGAATACAATATTCTTTTTTATCCGTAACGATTCTTAAACTATGTTCATAGTTCCACCCATTAACTTTATCCCTAAAAGAAATATAATTTATTTTTTCATCTTTAAAATTTTCTGATAAATATTTATCAAACATTCCTTGTGATGATACTCCGTGACACATAATTTCAACAGTATATAAATTACTATAACTCTTATTCAAAAAAGAATATAAACCTGCAATTTGACAGGGTGTGCCGGAAAATAAAACTAATTTATTTGAATTTAATATTTCTTTTACCTTTGTATATATATCATTGATAGCACTTTGAACATATTTTGAACCTCTTAATTTATTCAAATCTTCTATTTTATCAATAATAATATGCTTTACAATAGTACTTTCTTCAAATGCTGCACCTATTACAACACCATTATTACTTAATATAAATTCTGCCAAAAGAGAAAAAATACCACCGGAAGAACTTATTTTGCGAATATTATTATTTGCCATTGCAACTTTGCAAACATAATTTCTATCATTTTGATTATGAATATTTAAAGTAGGGCAAGAATTAAGACATAGATTACAATTGATGCATTTATTTAAATCTACATTTGGATATAAGAAACCGTATGTATCAGGTAACATTGTTATTGCATCATAAGGACAAACATTTTTGCAAGCTCCGCACCCTGTACATTGATTTTTTTTAACCTTACTTATATTACTCATTTTATAACCTCTTGTTGATATATATTTCTTTTATAGTAAAGAGCATCCAGATAATATTTTACTGCCCAAGAAATTTCATATTCAGGAAAATAATTTGCTTTATCTCTTGCAACAGTATAACTTCCATACCAACCACCTGATTTATTTTGTAATGAGCAAGCATAATTAAATGCTTTATCTGCCTTATTTCGTTCATCTAATTTGTACCAACAAATTGCATATTGAAATAAACCTGTAGAACAGACAAAATCAACATTAGAATATGCTGATACAGAACCATCTAATCTTTGGTGTAATGCTATTAAGTCTATGGCTCTTTTAGCACGTTCCGTTTCACCAATGTCAATAAGCCCCTCTATAATATAAGCATTAAAATGTGATAATGTTTTAAAATCTGTTAAATCTTCAAGAGATAGATAATAATTTAAAGCCTTTTTTATACAAATTTCATATTTATCATTATTTGTAATTTTGCCAACATACCTGATTGGTTCTAAACAATAAATATGAATTGCTTCTGGGACTCTTTTTTCATAAGGTAAACCCCACCAAGAATAATCTTGTGTTGCAATAGAACCATTTTCCCTTTGCATTGATAAAATATAATCTGCTCCTTTAATTAAAGCATTTTTATATTTATCATTTTCATCTAAACCATTTTCTACTAATGCAGCTAAACCTTTCAAAATCATACCGGTATCAAAAGTATAAGGGATTTTTCCTAAAGGTTCATTCCAACTGCCGTTTTCATTTTGAATAGTCAAAAGATAATCACCATAATTTTTAGCTCTTTCAAAATCTTTATATTTTATTAGTGTTGGAATATAGTAACCTGTAACTTCAGGATATATTAGCTTTTTATCTTGCGTACTAACTATAATACCGTTATTATTAACTGTATTATGCTTTATCCATTTCTTTGCTAATTCTAATGTATTTTTATTTATTGTTTGATTACGTTTCAATTTTAATTTTAATCCTAATAAACTTATGATTTTATGATTATTGTTATTTTTTACGGATAATAAACTTTCTGTAAACTGCTTAATGAAATGTTTATTTTTATATTTTTTAGTAAGTTTACTATCTATATTAAAAGCTAATTCGATCCATTTATCATTTTTCCCTTCGTTATAATAAAATGTTAAAAGTTTTTTAATCTTCTCTGTATTTGATAATCCTAATTTTGTCATTATAGGTTCTGCATATTTGAAACGAATATCCATTGTCTTTTCTTGTATTGTCTTTTGTTTAGTAGCAGTCAAACTTTGAGAGTTATTTCTATATTTATACAAGTTTTCATTTTTATAATGTATATTTCCATTTAAAGCTATACGACAGAAATAGTCATAATCCTCAGCACAGAACATATTTTCATCATATTCTCCAGTTTTAACTGCAATTTCTTTTCTATACATAAAACAAGCACCAACATTGCATTGCCTAATCAACTGCAACATATCTCTATTTAGAACAAGATCAGTAAACTGATTTTCAAATAGACAATCTTCAGTTATAAAATCAAAATTGAAAGAAACCAAATCACAATTTGGATTTTCATCAAGATATTCTACCATTTTTTGAATGGCTTTAGGTTTATACATATTATCGTCAGATGTCCAAGTATAATACTCGCCTGTTGCATTACGGAATCCTACATTCAAACTTGCAGGCAATTTCGAGTTATGTTCATTCGATATTACTTTGATACGATTATCCATTTTTGCATATTCATTTGCTATATTTAAAGTATTATCTGTTGAACAATCATTAATAATAATTAATTCCCAATTAGTATATGATTGTTTTAACACACTCTCTATCGAATCTCTTAAAAATTGTTCACCATTATAAGTCGGTAGAATTATACTAACTTTTTTCATTTATTTTATCCCCCAATTTAAAAATCTAATAACTAAAATAATTAATAACACAGATTCCGTTATAATAATTGGAAGAAAAATATTAAAAAGTTTTTTATACTTTTGATATTTTTTCTTTAACTTTTTAGGGTTTGAACGAAATCTATCTATAAATTGACTATCGGCTAAATATAAATCAATATGATTTTTTATTATAGCTTTCCATATTGTTTCACTATTTTGAATACTTATTGTTGTTCTTGAATCTTCTTTGTATTGCCTATAATTAAATAAGATTTCATCAATTTTATAGATATCAAAACCTTGTTCTACAAAAGAAAGCCATAAATCATAATCTTCACAGCCGAACTGCATACAATCTTTATACATACCAACTTTCAGAAAGTCCGTCTTACGGAATAAAGCAGTAACGAAAATACAATTACAGTAAAGAAAATTAGACTTATCAAAATCTTCTAAATTCCAATATTTATTTTTATTTCCAAACATTCTTGCGTCACAATAAACAATTCCGACATTAGGATTTTCTTTTAATATTTTGACAGCTTTTTCTATATAAGTTGGTTCAATTGTATCATCTGCATCCAGAGGAAGTATATATTCGCCATTTGCAGCTTCTATTGCCATATTTCTTGCATTTATAACACCTTTATTTTCTTTTTCGTCAAAGAATAAAATATTATTATATTTATCAGCAAAAGATTTAATAATTTCAGCGCTATTATCAGTAGAACCGTCATTAAATACTACAATTTCTATATCATTATACGTTTGTTTTAATGCGGAATTAATTGCATCTGAAACATACTTTCCTTGATTATAGCATGGAATAATAATAGAAACTTTTTTATTCATTAACCTCCCCCAAATATTGAACAGATACTCTTGTTCCTCTTATATAATCTTTTAATTCTGCCTTGACATCTCTGTAAGATTTGTCATAATTATTGCCCCTTTATTGGTTTATCAAAAGTTTGCGCAATACTCTTATACTTATATTGTAAAAGACCAAAACCCATTGACAATTCCATAATAACATAAAGATAACAAATAAGACATGTTAGAGTTTTTTAACAACAATGAACGCTTACTCTAAATTAATAAAAGATGTTAATGAACATGCTGTAGATGTACTTAAAAAACTGTGAGCATTTAATATAAACAAAATAAAAAAGATAGGCTAAAAACACCTATCTTCTTTATATGGGCCGCAGTGGACTCGAACCACCGACCTCACCCTTATCAGTGCTAATCAAAGTTTTTACAGAACTGTAAATTTTGTTACTATGCTTGCGTTTGAAGCACTTTTGCAAAGTTGGTAAAACTCAAAAAAACTACATAAAATTACATAACAGTCCATAAATATTACATAAAATTTCAAACAAAAAAATAGCAGAGCATTTTACCCTGCCATATTTTGTATTTTAAAATTACAAAGATTTTAAAAATCTGTGCAAGTTTGCAACAGATGTATTGTATTGTCTGGCAATAATTGTTTTAGGAACTTGTAAATCAACTAATTTTAGTATTTCTTCTTGATGTTCATCAAGTTTTGATTTTCCTCTGCCGTTTGGTCTGCCTAATTTTGCACCATTTGCTTTTTTAGCGTGCAATGCTTCGATTGTTCTCAAACTAATCAAATCTCTTTCAATTTGTGCAACCAAAGCAAAAATTGTTGTTGTAACAGTAGATGTAATGCTTTTGTCGTTGTTTGAAAAATCTTCTTTAATTGAGTAAAGTGTAATTCCTTTTTGTTTTGTAATGTCAATTACCTCAAATATTTGTGTAATTGAGCGTGCAATTCTTGAAAGTTCAGGAACAATTAAAACATCGTCCTTTTGCATTTTTTCTAATAATGCACCAAGTTGTCTGTTTTTAAAGTTTGATTTCCCGCTAATTTGTTCTTCGACAAATTCTACGTTGCCCAATTTTCTTTCATTTGCAAACTTTAAAACATCTAGTTTGTTCTTCTCTGTGTTTTGTTCCAATATACTTACTCTAAGGTATGAATAGGTGGTCATGTTTAAACGGTCGTTTCCACGATATAGCAACACATTGAGCAAACAGCTGTTTTTATTAAAACAAAGGGGAAAATATGAACGCGGAAGAAATCAATAAAAAAATGCAAACAGAAAAAGACAGTTTCAATCGAAATTTAAACCGCTTGCAAAAACAAATCTTTGCACTAAAACAACGCCACCAACGCACCATGGAATATTGGCAAAGTCAGAAAGAAAAAACTAAATTTTAAAATCTAAAATATATAAATGGGTTGTACGTACTGCTTGCAATCGTAATTGTTGATAAGAATAACAAAACTAACAGCCAAATATTAACAATAGCTTTTACAATCTTATTTTGTTGGTAAATCATGTTTTTAAACAATGGAATACAACACAAAATAGCAATTACAAAAGTTATAATTTCGATTTTGTCAACATAATATAAAAATGCATAGTTAAATTGCTCTGTATGTAAATGTAACAGTCCAAACATATTCATCAGATAATCCCAAGCATATTTTATACTCTCTGCTCTAAATATTACCCAGCCTATAACGAATGCAAAAATGCAATAAATATGTCTTAGTGCATTAACATACCAACTATGTTTTTGTTGCTCAAATTCTTTTATATTTAGTATTTTTTCTAAAATAATAAAGAATCCGTGCCAAATCCCCCAAATAACAAAAGTCCATTCAGCACCATGCCAGATACCTGTTAATAAAAATACAATACCTAAATTTCTCAAAGTTTTTAGTTTTGAACATCTGTTACCACCAAGAGGAATATAAACATATTGTTTAAACCAAGTAGAAAGTGAAATGTGCCACCTTCTCCAAAATTCTGTAATTGATTTTGATATATACGGATAGTTAAAGTTTTCCATAAATTTAAATCCGAAAATCAACCCTAAGCCAATTGCCATGTCAGAATAACCGCTGAAGTCAAAATACAATTGAAATGTATAAGCAATTGAGCCAATCCAAGCAATTGCATGAGAAAAATTATGTGGGTCTTGGACAAATATTTTATCCACGATTGCTCCCATAGTGTTTGCAATCAATACTTTTTTAGATAAACCAATAATAAATTTTTTAACACCTAGATTAACTTTATCAAAATTAACTTCTCTATCTTCAATCTGTTCTGCAACATCGTGATATTTTACAATAGGACCTGCAATCAATTGAGGGAATAAACAAATATATAATGCTAATTTATAAATATCCTTTTGAACCTTACATTCTCCTCTATAAACATCAATAACATAAGATAATGCTTGGAATGTATAGAAAGAAATTCCAATTGGCATAACAATATCTAGTGCAGAAATGTGAGAATGGAATAAGCTATTACAATTATCAATCAAGAAGTTGAAGTATTTAAAATAAATCAGAAATCCTAAATTTGTTAGAATAGTTAATAATAGAAAAAGCCTTTTATGTGTTTTATATTTATCAACTGCAATTGCACCAAAGAAGTTCAACAATATTGTTAATAGCATTATTGCCAAATATTTTGGTTCTCCCCAAGCATAAAATATAATGCTGGCAACTAAGAGTATCGGATTATGCAATTCTTTCTTTGTTATCAGATATAACAAAAGTACGATTGGTAAGAAATAATATATAAAAGTCATTGAACTAAATAGCATAATTATTTTACCTCCATTTGCTTATTTACAAGAGTAGGTAACAGTCTTTCAACTATTTCTAAGATTATAACATCTGCATTTTTCATAGCATTGAAATTAACATCATATTTCCATATATATTTAGAATCACCAAAAGAATGAGCAAGATATGGAATAAGTGCGCTTGAAAATGAATCTCTATACATTAAGAGATTTACATTTGAGCTTTTATTTGAGCATATAACATCCCCTCTAATTTCTTTGGGTTGTTTACACAACTGACTATCATCTACTTTAGGAATTTCATATATTGTATTATCTACTTTTCGTAACACTGCGGGAGCCATATTATATAAATCTCCAGTGTGTTGTTCTGTGGTGTAATCTTTAACCTTATACACTGTCAAAGTTGCATAATCTTTTTTTATAACATTCATTAATTCAGAATATCCATAATACGCACCTAATAAATTCCAATGAGTATCATTCTTCCAATATAACAATTTATTATCTTTTAAAGAAATAAGTTTTTCTTTAGGATAGATAACATTAACATTTGAATGAGTTTTTATATAATCTATAAGCTGTACACTTCTAGAATTATCAGATACTTTTATTATTCTTTGAGGATAATATTCTGGGTATATCTTAGATTTATCAGGCGCAATTATAAAATAGAATTTCTTATTATGAGTATTGCAATACTTATTAATATTATCCAAATAACTGTCAATGCTATTCAGTTCTTCATCTGTAAACATTACACTATTAGAATAACTATCCGTAGACTCTTTCAATGCTAAAAATAACCAATCATGAGAGCCTTTCATTACATCTTTAGTAATCCAATTTGTTGATAAAAATAGCTTTAAGTCTTGAATGTCTAAAAAATTTTTTCTTAAATAAAATCTATCATTAAACCACTCATTAAAATTTTTGCCGTAATCATAATTTATTTCGTAGTCTTGATTTATAAAAGGCTTATATTGAGCTAATGTTCTATTTTCTTGTTTTGAAATATTTTCTTGACTTATATTGCTCATTGGAATAAACAAAAATACGAAAAATATGGTCAAAAAGATTATTTCTATTCTTGATTTGCCTTTTATTGTTTTAAAGTCTGCTACATAATTTGATAATTTATATGCAAGTAGATAGGTTAAAATTAAGATTATAACAAATACTTTGAAGTCAAACTTTATTGCTGTCCTTGCGTTTAAAGTTTTCTTATATTCCAAGTTTATAACATTATTATCAGGATAAATTATAAGCGAATTATTTTTTATGCCTAATTTTCCTGTCGAATTAGAAAACTGTTTCAAATCATCAAGATTGCATTTGCCATTTCTTAATGTAACATTTGATATTTCAATTGGAGAATTATCTTCCAAGCCGGTTATAATAAATTTTATACGTTTAGGAAACCTAGACCTTTTGACATTAAAACTTGCGTGGGTATCTTTACTTAAATCTAAAATAATATTTTGAGTTTTGATTTTATTAAATTTGTCATTATCTTTTTTATTTAGTTGAACTTCAATATTACACTGACCTTTGCCTTTTATATCAAAATCGACAGGCATTGGTTTAAATATTAGCCATAGTTTATTTGTTGCAATAATAGTAACAATTGTTATAATTATCGCAATTATTGTTCTCTTTTTAATCAATTAAAACCTCTCTCCAGTTGAATTTTATGGCTATAAATCGTTTTACAATTTATCTATTTTGTAAAACGAATTCGTAAAGAACCACTAAAATCATCGTATTACAAACAAAAAATACGTGCAAAATTTTCTAAAAAATGTAAAGCGTTATGAATTTATTAAGATATTCTTTGTTTAAAACTCAATAATAGCAAGACTTTTTAAGATGCCTTACAAAATAGATAAATTATAAGGCGTTTAAAATGTATCGGATTATCTGTTTAATGCATTTGAGGGTTATAGTATAAAGGTGTTATAAGAGCAATCAATTTCGTCTTGCTCAATAATTCCTATGTATCTCAATGTAATTTGCGGGCTTGAGTGATTAAATATTTTTTGCAGTATTACCACATCTTTACATTGTTGATAAGAGAAGTTAATAAACTTCGTGTAACAAACAAACTTGAACGTCATTTATCCGTTGAAGAAGAAAAACGTATGTATCAAGTTTGTGATGATGATTTTTCTTTTTCAAAACTACCTCGTGAGGAGCAAGAAAGATTGCAACGTATTCACAATGGAGAACAAGCATATTTAAAACCAATCCTTATTATGGCACTTAATACTGGTATGAGGAAAGGTAAAATATTAAATATGACTTGGGATTGCGTTGATTTCGATAAAAATGAAATATCTGCACTCAATACAAAAAACGGCAAGAAAAACACAATTCCTATGAGTAGTAAATTGCGTAAAACATTATTAGCCATGTACAAAAATAAAGGTCAAATTAAATATGTTTTTACCAATCCATACACAGGAACAAAATACAATGACATCAAAAAATGTTTTAAAACTGTTTGCAAACTTGCTAATGTTAAAAATCTAAGATTTCACGACTTACGTCATACAGGAGCAACAAGAATGGTTGCGGCAGGTGTTCCACTTCCAGTTGTTAAACAAATCCTTAACCATGCAAGCATTCAAACCACAATGCGGTATGCTCACACAATGAGAGAGCAAGAAATTTCGGCAGTCGAAGCATTAGCAAACTTTGATTAGTAAATATTTAATTAAAAATTTTGAGCAATCTCACCATGATTGCTCATATATTACATAAAATTATTTTTAGCAAAATTTGCATTAAAAAAGCAAGGTCTAAAAGCCTTGCTATTATTGTGTTTTAAATATGGGCCGCAGTGGACTCGAACCACCGACCTCACCCTTATCAGGGGTGCGCTCTAACCACCTGAGCTAGCAGCCCGTATTTTGTTTTCATTCGGCTATCCTTCGGAGAGAAATCTCTCTCACTCCCGACATTTACTAATCTACCATGGACATTTTTTTAAATCAAGTCTTTTTTTATTTCTTATTTTTTATTTGAGAAAATCTTGTTTTTAGAGTACACTTGAAGTGGAGAGATTATTATGCCTATATTATATGTTTACATTACAATTTTTACAATTTATTTCATAATTCTAGCTATTGCAAGTTTAAGAAAATCGAGAAAAATTAGAGATAAATATACACCTAAAGATTCCAATATCTGTGTTGTTGTTTATGCAACAGGAAAGGCTGAAACACTCGATAATTTACTTAAGCAACTAAAAGCGCAAGCTTATCCAAAACAAAGATACTCCATATATGCAATTCTTGACAGGTGTGAAAAATCTTCTGATGTGACATTGCAAGGCGATTTAGATGTTAATGTTATAAACATAAATAACATGGAGCCAATCGGCAAAAGTCAAGCTTACTCTATTTTGGCTGAAAAATTAGCAGAAGCTCAAAATCTTGATGCTTACGTGTTTTTAGATGCTAAGAATTATGTGGATTCTGATTTCTTAGAAAACATAAATTATTATTTAACAAAACATGATGTGTTTATGCCAATGGTTAGTTATATGCCGGAAAATGAAGATTTCAGCTTTATTGAAAATATAAAGGCAACTTATTCTCGTTACTGTTCCAAATTTATATTTGCAACAAGAACCAAGCTTGGGCTTACAAACCTTATTAATACGGATTCTTTTGTTATAAAACGTGATATTTTAAACAAGATTGAAACTTTTGAATTTCAGGACAAAGTCGCAGAAATTAAGTATACATTAAAGCTTGCAGGAGAAGGTATTCAGGTTGCGTTTGTAGACGATTTACCTGTATATACATCAATCTCAAACTACGATTCAAGAGTACCATCTTTATCTAAAAGAATAAATATTTTCTGGAATAATATTACGCACGCAGAAAACTTCTTGACACGTGAATATTTGTGTTCATTAATCCAACCAAATTGGCTAGTGTGTGTTTTAGGTTATGCTCTATTATTAAGGCATGCCTATGTTTTTCCGTTCGTTGTGGGATACGCTGCTATTTTAATTACTTCAATTGTTTTAGTTTTAGCGTTTTGTATAAGTTTAATGAGTGCAAAATTATATGTGAAAGAACATTTTTATTTATTTGCATACACGATTTATTCAATCGGTCATATTATCAAAAATTTACCACCAATAAGATTCTTTAGAAAATTATTGAGCAAAACTACTCATAAACATAACGTAGAAAAAATGGTTACAAATGTTATTGTGACTGATGGCAAAAAAGATTTCCAATGTCAGTTAGAACTGATTTCTGACAATGGTTTAGCCAAGGTAAAATTTATTAACAAAAGTAAAACATATACAACAAAAAATAACCATTTACGCATGGTTGATGCGATAAAAGAGTTATCAGAAAAACTGGATGATTATGGTTTGTCGCTTAAGATTTGTCAGCGTTGTAAATATTTTCAGCCTTTAATTGACGGTTCTACAAATATGGTTAAAGGTTGTTGCAAATGTCAGTTCCAAGGTCGTGTTGAAGGCGATATAATTCCAACACTAGTTTGGAATACTTGCCCAAGATTTGAAGAACAAAATATAGTAAGCCTATTCTAGGTGCTACGCACGTAGACATAATTACTACACTTCGCATCGAGCATGAACCTACAAGTTTGGCGCATTCCCTCTCCTCGGGGGAATTTTATACTTTACTTATAAACTTGTATTTTCTACTACAAGCTTGTAAGTGTGGTGTAAAGGGTGGGGGCTTATTATAAAAGGAAAAGTCAGGCATTGCCTGACCTAACTGATTTTATATTTTATAAATAATTTCGTTCTTACAATGCCTCAATATAATTCAAAATATCTTCTTCAGTATTCATCTCTGTTGCACAAACCAGAACTCTGCGGTCATCAAGCTTTATTCCGCCTAAAATATTTGCTTCTTTTAGTTTTGCTAAATAATTATCAGCATCTTCAACTTCTACAACAAACTCATTGAAAAAGTTTTTGTTCATAGTTCTAATGCCTTTTCCATTAAGCATTTTTGAAAGAGCGTGTGCTAAATTAGCAGATATTATACCAGTTTGTTTAAAGCCTTTTTCACCTATTAAACTCAAATACAATGTTGCTGAAAGTGCAATCAAAGATTGGTTAGAACAAATATTACTTGTAGCTTTTTCACGTTTGATATGCTGTTCTCTTGTCTGGATAGTTAAGGTGAAAGCTTGTTTTCCATCAGCGTCTACTGTTCTTCCAACAAGTCTCCCCGGCATTTGACGCATATAAGTTTCTTTACAAGCCATATAACCTGCATGAGGACCACCAAAATTCATCGGTATACCAAGTGGTTGAATATCACCAACAACGATATCAGCTTCTCTAGGAGGTTCAATAACGGATAAAGCTGAAAGATTTGCACATACAATCAAAGTTGTATCAAGTTTCTTGATAGGTGTAATTTCACCATAGTAATCCGGATACTGTACAAGTACTGCAAAATATTCAGAAATATCTTCCGGAATTTCGTCAAACCATTCAAGCTCTATATCTTGCGCCCAACAATATGTTTTGATAACTTCTTTGTATTCAGGATTAAGCCTATTGGAAATTAGAGCTTTATTTTTTTTGCCTTTAGCAATTCTATGTGCCATAAGAACAGCTTCTGCACAAGCAGAACCTCCATCATACATAGAAGCATTTGCGATATCCATGCCTGTTAGTCTTGATATCATTGTTTGATATTCATAAATAATTTGCAATGTCCCTTGTGAAATCTCAGGCTGGTATGGAGTGTATGCTGTTAAAAATTCGAATCTCTGTGCTACATAGTTTACAGCCGCAGGGATAAACTTATTGTAAACTCCTCCGCCCATAAAATTAGCATATTCCGTTTTATTTTTTTTCGCTAAAGCTTTAATTTTTCTTTGAGTTTCTAATTCGCTCAAAGGATTAGCCATGTCAAAGTTTTTAAATTTAACTGGAATTTGTTTAAACAAATCATCTACACTAGAGCAAGAAATTTCTTGCAGCATTTTTTCTCTAATTTCGTCTGTATGTGCTATAAAATTTTTCATTATTCAATTTCTTCTTTATAATCTGAGTAATCTAACAAATCTGCAAATTCTACTTGATCTGCATTTGATTCAACCTTAACAAACCATTTATCTTCAAAAGATTCATCGTTTAATAATTCCGGACTATCAACGATTTGTTCATTAATTTCAACAACTTTTCCTGATATTGGCATATAAATTTCAGAAGCTGCTTTAACAGATTCTATAGTTGCAAAAGCTTCATTCTTTGTAAATTCTGCTCCAATTTCAGGTAGCTCAACAAACACGATATCTCCAAGTTGTTCTATTGCATAATCAGTGATACCGATTTCATATTTACCATTATTTTCAAGTACATACTCGTGTGTTTTTGTGCATAACATACTTTCGTTCATTCAAAAATTCTCCTATATATTGCTATTTATGTTTTATTAACCTTTATTATTCTTTTTTACAAATGGTCTTTTTACTATTTCTGCATCATGCAGTTTTTCTCTTACCATAATTTGAATTGTAGAGCCTACAGATAAATTGTCAAGATTCTTTATGTAAGCAAGTCCGATATTTTCTCCTCGAATTGGAGATATTCCGCCACTTGTGACTTGTCCAATTTTTTCATTTTTGTAATACACGTCATAACCGTGTCTTGCAATATTTCTATCAAGCATTCTGAACCCGATTAACTTTTTCTCAATCCCGTCTTTTATTTGTTCTAAAATTCTTTTTTTACCGTTATAATTTTCTGTTTTATCTTTTGGAACAGACCAAGCAAGACCAGCCTCTATCGGTGTAGTATTCTCATCTAAATCATTTCCATACAAGTGCAAAGCTGCTTCTAATCTCAAAGTATCTCTTGCACCTAAACCAATTGGCTTAATTCCAAATTCTTTACCGGCTTCAAGAAGTTTATCCCACAAATATTCTGAAAATTCGTTTTTAACAAGTATTTCAACGCCATCTTCACCTGTATAGCCTGTTCTTGAAATCCATAAATTTATATTAAATAATTCTCCTCTTTTGATTGAAAAGAATGGCGGTAATTCATCTACTCCCAAACTTTTTATTAAATCACAAGCTTTTGGACCTTGAACAGCAAGGAGTGAATAATTGTGTGATTCGTTAATTATTTCTACATCAAAACCGATTTTATTTCTTACCATCCAGTTTAAATCTTCATCAATTCTGGATGCATTGGCAATAATTAAGTATTTATTATCTTCTAACTTATAAATAATCAAGTCGTCAATTATTCCACCATTTTTGTTGGTCAATTGACAATATACAGCTTTTAAATCAACAAGTCTGCTAATTTCTTGGGGAACAAGTTTATTCAAATAAGGAAGTGCATCTTTACCTTGAACAATCATTTCGCCCATGTGAGAAACATCAAACAATCCTACATTTTCTCTGACAGTCTTATGTTCTTCTATAATAGAAGAGTATTGTACAGGCATATCCCATCCTGCAAAATCTACCATTCTTGCACCTAATTCTACGTGTTTGTCATGTAAAAAAGTTTGTTTTGTCATAATTTCCCCTATTTTCTATAAAAAAGCCTTAATACTATTTTCGTTACATGCTCACATTCTGTCAAGAATGTTATTTTATGTAAATATTAACCGGCAGAAAGAGAGAATATATCGTAAATTTCTTGATCTGAAAGTTCTGTAATGATTTTTTCTCCTTCGTAAACTGCTAAATCAGCAAGTTCTTTTTTAGACTTTAACATCTCGTCAATCTTTTCTTCAAAAGTGCCAAGAGTAATAAGTCTATGAACCATTACGTTTTTATCTTGTCCGATACGATAAGTTCTATCTGTTGCCTGTTCTTCTACAGCCGGATTCCACCATAAGTCGTAGTGAATAACATTTGTAGCACTTGTTAAGTTCAAACCGGTACCGCCGGCTTTTAGAGAAAGTATCATAACTTTTCTATCAGGATTTGTTTGAAAATCCTCAATTAAATTTTCTCTTTGAGGAACAGTTAATGACCCATGGAAAAATGATGGCTCTGTTCCGCAATCTTCATATAGAATTTTTGTTAACAAATCGCCCATTTCTTTGTATTGCGTAAAAATAAGAGTCTTTTCACCGTTTTCTAATATACTTTGAATCAAAGAAACACATTTTTCTGCTTTACCTGACAATTCTTTAGATGTTTCACCACTCTTTAGGAATTGATAAGGGTGGTTACAAATTTGTTTCAATGCAGTAATTAATTTAAAGATATTACCTCTTCTGTTAACACCGGTAAATCCGCTAATCTTTTCCATCATTTCGTTAAGAGTTTTTTCATAAAGAATAGCTTGGGACTTAGCTAAATAGCAATAATCATTCATAACCATTTTATCCGGTAAGTCTGAAATTACGTGTTTATCTGTTTTTAAACGTCTTAATACAAACGGTGAAACAGATAATTTAAGTTTAGAAGCTCTTGATTTTTCTTTAAATCTTTCGATTGGCACCGCATAGCTCTTTTGGAATTCTTTCAATGAGCCCAAGTAACCTTTGTTGATGAAGTCAAAAATACTCCACAATTCAGTTAATCTGTTTTCAACCGGAGTACCCGTCATCGCTATTTTAATATCAGATTTTAATGATTTTATAGCTAAAGTTTGGGCAGTATCAGGGTTTTTGATATTTTGAGCTTCATCTACTACAATCATGCCCCAAGTATTTTTCTTCATTTCCTCAACGTCAATTCTCATAATTGCGTAAGTTGTAAGAATTACATCAGCCTTTGTATCAAGTTGTCTGTCAATACCATGATAAGTTACAGTTTTTAAAGACGGTGCAAACAGTTGCATTTCTTTCATCCAGTTACCCATCAATGTTGTAGGGCAAATTACTAGTACAGGATTTTTTATTTTCTTTTCTTCTTTGAGCTTAAGTATCAAACTAATAACCTGAATAGTTTTACCTAACCCCATATCGTCTGCCATACAGCAGCCAAAACCTTTTGACACATTTGTCCAAAGCCATTTCAAACCCGTCATCTGATAAGCTCTCAAATCACCTTTTAATTCTGTTGGTTGAGTAACTTCAACCGGTTTTGCAAAATCTTTGATAACATTTGCGTAAGCTTCATCATAATTGAAATCATAATTTTGTAATTGACCTGACATAGAAGCATGAATAAGTTCTAGTCTTGTCATCTTCTTATGGTTCGCATTCTTAATTTGATCAACAAGCTTCAAGCCTTCGGCTTTATCTATAAGAATATACTTGCCGTTGTATTGAATCAAGCCGTTGCTTTCATTAACAAGTTTGTTGAATTCTTCTAAAGAAATTTTTTCGTCGCCTAAAGATACTTCATAAGAGAATTCCAAAATGTCGTCCAGAGAAATTGCACTGCTTGAAACTGTGTTGAAGATATTCATTAAATCGTTTGAGCGAGAAGCTTTAACTTTTGCATTAATAGAAGCTCTCGGAACAATAATATTAGTAAGTTCTTCCGGTAAAATAACTTCAATTTGAGCTTTTTGTAAATAGTAGGCAGTCTGTGCAATTATTTTATAAACTTCATTCAAGTTTAGTGTTAAAGCAAGTTTGTCCTCGTCCTCAAATAATGTTTCAAGTTCCGGCATATATCTTACTGCATAATTAAGTTGTTTTTCGATAATTTTGCCAATATCTTCTGTGTCTAAATCCCAGATTTTTTCCTTGTTATATATGTCATCAAGCATAATCGTTTCGTTAGTTTTACGATTTTTGATATGAATTTTTAATTCAAACATATCATCTGTAGTTTTTGTTACAACAAAGAATGGAATTAAATCGTATTTACCTAAATACAACTCATCAAGCCATTGTGAAATATTTTCGGCAATATCTTTACCTTTCATACAGCAACGTTGTTCTAAATCCTTAACCATGTAATGGCCGGATTTGATATCTTTAAATCTGTATGCTTTGATTCCTAAAAATTTATATACAAGATAGTTTAAATATTCTCTTATAAATCTTTCTACAAAATCTTTTGGTTTATCACCTTTTATAAACAAGTTTTCTGGTAGATTTTTTTCCAGTTCATTAATTATTTTTGCAGATTCTTTATTAGAAATAATCGGTTCATATACAATCCTGAAACATCCGCCTGATGGTCCTTCTTTGCGGTGAACAGTTGGTATAAAATATAATTTTTCAATAAGTTTCATTGTAAAATGGGTAAGCTTATTAAAATACGCAAAAGTTTGAGTGAGAGAAGAAAAATCAACAACTTCCCCAAAACCGCCAAAATAATCTAAAACTAAATCAAGCGGCATAACGTAACCGATTTGTCCGTTAACTTCTTTAGACGTAAATCTGAACATTGAGCCTTTTGACTTTAAATAAAATTGAAAGTTGTTTGTTGGAGTAACAAAGAACGATAACTTTGGATTAGCAGCTGTACCATCATTAATCAGCAAGAAATCAGTGTTTCTTACAGGTGAATTAGGAGAAAGAAAAATCCCTTCAAATTCATCTTCTACAAGCTGATAAATCAAACTCAAAGTATATCTGAAATCTTTGTTTTTGAAACCTTCCGGATTTTCGCTCAAATTAAAAAAGAATTCGTCTACATTGTTTTTCTTTAGTGATAAATCTATATTTAGTGGTTTTACGTTTTTTTCTTCAGTCATTGTTTTTCTCTTATTATTTTTTATACGGTGGGAACCGCTCTCGCTTTTCCCACCTTACGACTTTTTCTCTTTTTTACTTAATCAAACTATCGCAATCCATTTCAACCGGCTTATTGATACCCATTAATTGCAAGATTGTTGGAGCAACATTACATAACGCTCCATCATCTTTTAATTGTAAACCTTCCGGTCCATTAATTACAACAAAAGGAACTTCGTTTGTTGTGTGTGCAGTTTGCGGTTTGCCTGTTTTTTCGTCAACCATGACTTCTGCATTACCGTGGTCGGCTGTAAGAAGCATTGTTACACCGTTTTCTTTACATTTAGCGGCAATTTTACCAACGCATTCATCAACAACTTTGCAAGCTTTTGTAGCTGCTTCCACAACACCTGTATGACCTACCATATCAGGGTTAGCAAAGTTTACAAGTACAAAACCGTATTCTGGATTTGCAACAGCTTCCAAAACGTTTTCACAAACTTCCGGTGCGCTCATTTCCGGTTGCATATCATAAGTTGCAACTTTAGGAGAAGCTACAAGTTTTCTTGTTTCGTGAGGTTGAGGCTCATCAATACCGCCGTTAAAGAAGAATGTTACGTGTGCGTATTTTTCTGTCTCTGCAGTTCTGAATTGATTTATTCCATTAGCTTCTAATACATCGCCTAAAATGTTTACAAGTTTTGTTTTAGGGAAAGCAACCGGGAATGTGAAGGTTGCTTCGTAACTTGTCATTGTGCAGTAATAAATATTATTTAATACTTTTTTTCTGTCAAATCCATCAAAATCTTTAAAGTTGATAGCTTTAGTTATTTCTCTTGCTCTATCAGGTCTGTAGTTGAAGAAAATTATTGCATCGTTGTCTTTTATTCTACTTGCATCAACTTCTTCTTTGTTGCCTACAGCAATTGGTAATACGAATTCATCTGTTACACCTTCTTCGTAAGATTTTTTAACACCTTCGATTGCAGAAGTTGCATTGTTGCCTTCGCCAAACAGTAAGCAGTTATAACCTTTTTCAACTCTATCCCATCTGTTATCTCTATCCATAATGTAATATCTGCCGATAACAGAAGCAACTTTAGGTAAGTTATATTTCTTTAATTCGTCTTCAACAGTTTGTAAGTAAGTGCAAGCACTTGCAGGAGGAGTGTCACGACCATCTAAGAATGCGTGTACATACACTTTTGTTAAACCTTCGTCTGCGGCTAGTTTAATTAAAGCTAAAACGTGGTCCAAAGATGAGTGCACACCGCCAGTTGAAACTAAACCGTAGATATGTAGAGCTGAGTTATTCTTTTTAGCATGTTCAATTGCTTCTAAGAATTTTTCGTTCTTGAAGAAAGAACCGTCTTTAATAGCTCTGTTGATTTTTGACAAATCTTGATAAACAACTCTACCTGCACCTAAGTTTAAGTGACCAACTTCACTGTTGCCCATTTGACCTGCAGGAAGCCCTACAAATTCACCATCTGCATGAATTTTTGTAGAAGGATAATCCTTGATTAGTTCAGGTACATTAACGGGATGTGAAAGTTTTGTGGCATCATATTTTTCAGAACCTGTTGAAATCCCCCAACCGTCCATTATACATAACAATACTCGTTTTGACATATTATAATCTCCTCTTTTTTAGTCTTTTTTAACCTTATAAGTTTATGACAAAAAGGGGTAAAAGTAAATAGGGCGATTTAAAGCAGGCTAGTAAGAATGTTAAAAAAAAAAAAAAAAAAAAAGAAAAAGGAGGCGCTAAGCTTTTTTTCTCCCAAACTTTCCGAACCCATAAATTGTATATAAAGTTTTGTAACAAAAATAATGACTTGTGAAATTAAGAATTTTAAAAATACTTTTTATAAATGTAAGACTTAAGAAAGAGTAAGTAAAATGGGCTTGTACAAAGATTATAGTCAACAAAAATTATTTACTGGTACCGCACTGCAAAACCGTCTAAATGGTGTGCAAGGACATACAATGCTTGGTGTTCTTTTAGCAGGAAATGCTCCTAATCTTGTAACCAGCATCGGCGAAGCACTTAATGGCAGCAACAAGTCTTCTAATGATGTTATCGGTACTGCTGCCGTACAGGACGAAACTGACAGTTTTAATGAAAAAAGTGGAGTAAAGAGTAAATTTAACAAAGCATTTGACAACTTCACAAAAAATCCATCTTATGAAACAGCAAAAGCTATAAAAACAATCTATAATGATAGTATTGCAAATTCTAAAGATTATCCCGTTCAAAAATCTCAATATGAAAAAGGAATAAAATCAAAGGTTGAGGAACAACTGAAAAAGAAGACGGCATAATAGCACTCATTTTCAGTTAAAAAATATTTTTAATAACCCCATCTTACATCTTACAAAGTGTTTAGTCCGCATTTTTGCGGACTTT
The DNA here is from genome assembly GCA_900549855.1 of uncultured bacterium. Lineage (GTDB taxonomy): Bacteria > Cyanobacteriota > Vampirovibrionia > Gastranaerophilales > Gastranaerophilaceae > CAG-196. Next base: position 66,777 of record URPS01000001.1, read on the forward strand.
TTTTTTAATTAAGACTTTTATGCATTTCCTGCTACAGCTTTTGCAGCTTTCATTTTCTTTTCATTAGCTTTTCTTGTGTTGTGATAAGTAAGCATTGGAATTAATATACCAAGCAATATTGGTGAAATAAATACTGTTGAAATAAAGCCAGGAAGTGAATTTAAACCTCTTGCCATCTTAAGAATTTTATTATGTTTAAGTTCTCCTGTGCCTTTCATTAATTTAGAAATAGCTTCATCTTTTGCAAAAGCATTTTTTACTTTATGCTCTTCAAACATTTTAATAATCTTAGAGTTCTTTTCTTCTCTTGATAAGCCTTTCAGAGATTCTAGCGTAAATGTTTTATCATTAAACAGCTCTTGTTTGTATTCAGATTCTGATAATATTTTCTCTAAATCGCCACCTTTTTTGTCTACAAACTTGGAGAAGTTTAACAATTTCTGTTTAGAATCAATATTACCGTAGATTGAATCTAAATCAGCAACTGACAATACTTCTAAGTCACTATAAGGATTTATAATATCTAATGCTTTTTTAAATGGATTTTTTCCATCAGATGCCCTATTGGTAAGAATAAATCCGGTCTTATCTTCATAACTTCTAACCATCATTTTGGTCAAAAGAGGAACAGTGAATACTACTGAAAGTGAAGACACTGTATCTCTAAGCAAAATTTCATTAATCTCAGTCATGTCACGTTTGCCGTTTTCATCAATCTGCGCTCTATCCCATGCTCTTTTACCTCTTGGTAAAAGCAAGCCTAATGTAGCAAGCAATGCAAACGTTGTCTTTGAAAAATTATATCCGGTATATTCAAGAAGTTCGTGCATTTTTTCCGGAGTATATTTTGTGATAAACTTACCAAACTTTGCAAAAAATCCATCAGAATTTATACCTTTACCTTTGAAAGTTGGTGCGTTTTCGGTTTTTTCGGTATTATTGTCTTTTAAATTATCAGTTTTTTGCTGATTAGCTTGAGCCATAACCTTAGCCCCAGGCGCAACATCGCTAGGTGCATAAAGTTTTGGTAAAACTGATAAGCCACCAAGCGTTATTGCAATATTTGCAATATTTGTTAGCAAACGCTTCGATGCGAAATTGTTTTTGATATTTTCAATCGCATTATTGTCTATCAAAGCAGCTTGTGAATTTTTAGAGATGGCATCATCACCAAAGTCTTTTAAAGCCTGTAATACTTCTACCGTATTATAGCCGACTCTTTTACTCCCGTTTCCAAGAAAAACTTTGTTTGTAGAATACAAATTATCTGAATTTTCAACAATTCTTTCGTTAATAATATTAGCAATACTATTTCCTGCAGCTTTTCTTAATTTTTTATCAGGTGCACTATCATAAACAGAAAATTCCTTTACAATAAAATCAATTGTTTCATCAGCATTTTTATCATTCGGAACAGAATCCTTGTATATTTTTCTTAAGTTATATTTAAAAAATTCATCCTTAAACTTTTTAGAATCATTTTTTATAGAATTGTCGAAATTTGGGTTTGAAATCATCTCTTTGAAATTTTCGCCAAATCTTTTTAACAACCTTGTATTTGTATTAGTTGACTTGCAAAATTTTCCGGTTAACGCAAGTACAGCCGGAGCAACTAACATCATGTAAGGTCCTGTAATACCTTCTCTTCCAAGAACTTCCAAACCTTCTTGGATATTATATTCACCTGTGATTTCTTTATCACGATGAAAACCAGTCCATACTCTCGGAGCAGTCATTCCAAGTCCGTCTTGTATTAAAAAAGAAACCAAGTATCCTTTGTTTTCAATCCATTGCATGATTGCACTTGACATTCCAAGCATAGCCATACCCATAGAACCGAATGACGGATTGCTGTTAGCCTTATTACTAAAGCTGTTTCTGACATAACCCATATTATCAATAACTTTTTTATTATTGTTATTTTTTGTGTCATATTTTGACAAACACGAGTTAACAGAAGATACTTTCAATACTAATTCTCCTACATTCCGACTATATAATAGTGTAACCTTTACACCATTATACGTGTGCATTTGTTTTTGAACAAGAAGGAGTATATACGATTGTAAGAAAAATTTACAAAATACAGCATTATTGAGTAGTCAATCTACCATCTTAACACTTATCCTAAAAAATATAAAAGGCGAAGAAAATGAATTTGATATTTATAAATTTTACATTAGGTTGTACCGAATTTTACTAAATTGCGAAAAAGCCGCAGCTTGCCTTGTATAATTATTCGTGTTTTAATAAGTTGTAGCTTTTAGGCGAGGTTTTTAATAGTTTTTTGTTTCCGATGCTAGGCTATCTGTATTATTAATGGTCAATTGAGAGGTTGAATTAATGAAGGAAAAAGGTTTTACTCTGGCAGAGTCTTTGATGACACTTACTATAATTGGTATAATTTCGATTATTGCTTTACCAGGATTAATGGCGGATAAAGAAGTTACAACATTGCAAGCGCAATTAAAAAGGACATACACTGATCTTAATGATTTTGCATCATATTTTCAAGCAGATCATGGAACTCCTATTTCTTTATGGGTAAGTCAAAATGGTGTAGGAGCATTGCAAAGTGAATTAAAAAATTATTTTGCTGAAACTCATAAAATAAGTGATTGGAAATATGGTTCTTATGATAGCGAAAGGTATACTACTTATGCTCACTATTCAAACCAGTCTGTCGGTTCTCCTTGTGATGCTTCTAGTATAACTTCTGATTTATCAGGAAGAACCATTTCATTCGATGATGCCCCTATCGAAGGTTATAACGGACCAAGAATTTGTGTAGACATTAACGGTTCTAAAAAACCTAATAAGTATGGTGTAGATATCTTTTCGTTTTTATTTACGGTAGAAGGTGGTGTTATTCCGGATGGTATGGAACATCAGAAAAATTATTATGACGGACAAGGCATAGCTTGGAATGCTGGAGCTTTGAAAGGTGAAAGTAATTGCTATGATCATGAATATGGTATAAATTGTGCTTACTATGCTTTGAATGATATTAATCCTAAAGATAAAACTAAAAAATATTGGTCGGATTATGTAAAAAGACAGCAGTATTTAAAGTCTAATAAATAAATTCTATTTAGTTGCGTTTGGTATAAAACCAAACGCAATTTTTTTATCTTTGTTTAATTTGTCATACTAAAGTTATAGGATTTATTAGATGAATAATCATCCATTCTCATGATTTATTTTGACTTTAATATTGTTAATCTATATATATTAAAGAGTCTGAGAATAAAGAAAGGAATCGTATGAAAATTAACAATGTAGGTTTAAACCTTGGTCAAAAGAACGTTAATCCATTCAGAACATCTCGCAATTCAACTACAAATCCTTTTCAAAACGTAAGCTTTGAAGGTCGCACTTTAGATTTAGAATTTGCTGATGTTTTTGAAGCAAAAAAGGTTAGCAAGATGAAAATGATTTCATCATCAGTGGCTGGTAGCATGAACAAAATCCGTTCAAGTATTGCGGAACCAATCGTAAACTTTGTTAACAGAGTTAGAGAAGGCATTTCAAATGCTTGGAATTATGCTAAGAACACAAACATCTCTGATGTAGCCGGTATCAAAAATATTTCAGAAGCTTTAAGCAACAAAATTAATTTGAAGAATATTAACATGCCAAATATGAACATCGGCAAAAATATTTCTGAATCAATGTCAAATATTGGTAAGAGTATTTCTGACAAGATGTCATTCTTGAATACTGATGTAACAGAAATCGGAAAAGGTCTTTCTGACAAATGGTGTTCATTGATTAGTCGTGTTAATATTCATCACAATAAAATCACTAAGGATACTTCAGTTGCTGAACTAAGATCTATGTGGCAAAATGAACTAAACAATATGTCTGAAAGTGAGGCTGCATAATGAATAAAAATATCGCAGAAATTATTAATGCTTTAGCAGCTCACGAAGATAATTCTTCTATCCAAGTTTTGGAAGAATTGGGAACAAATTCTCCTGATAATGAAATTAGAGAATATACTTCACGTGCACTAGTAAAGAAAAATATGCATGACTCTTTAAAGGTAGTTATTGTAAATCAAGGTAAAGGTATAAATGATCTTTCTCCTGCCGTTGCAATGAGTACTATCAACGAAATCCTTTCTTTAAAGGATAAGTCAGAAGTTATTAAAATTCTTGATGACACCATCAATATGCATTCTGATGAATCTGTTAAGGAAAATGCACGTTCAGTAAAATCTTTATTAGCTTTGAGCTAGTTTTAAATGACTCAAATATAAAAAGAGCAAGATATAAAATTCTTGCTCTTTTTGTTTTGAATATTTTATCTGGTTATTTACCCAATAAAATATTGAATCCCATTTGGAAACCGACACCGGTTCTACCAACGTTACGAAGCACTGCTTGCAAGTAACCGGAAAATCTATCAGAGAAACGCTTATTAAAGCCTAAACCATATTGAATATATCCTCTTTGCATTTCCAATTGTGGAAGTCCAACGTGACCTGCTTGACCACCAACTGCACCATTTACGTTATACATATATTGCAAAGTTCCATAAATGCTGAAAGTTTCTTTTTCCCAAATCAAGTTCAATCCGGGAGCGATGTTTACACCGTTAAGCATACCTGCCATCATGCCCATTTGACCATAATTTGTGTGCCAATTTTGTTGACCAAAGAAATTGTATGCTGCCATTAAGTTTGGCTGTAATACCCAATCTCTATGGAATCTCCAATTATATGCCATTTTTGTTGCAGCACCTGCAAAGTAATTGAATGTATTGTCAACATGGTTTGCGATATCCATGCTGTTTTCATAAACGCCACCGTATACTAAACCACCGATTATGAAGTTATCTTTATACCATGTTCCTAAGAAACCAGCTTGACCGCCATTTTGGTAATTCCCCATGCCTGCAAAATATTGATGAGCGCCGTTGTATCCGATATAAGCTGTTGGCATGAATTTCCAGCCGTTTCTTAATTCTTTAAGTCCAAAGTCAGCACCAATTAAAGCGCCATAAGCGTTATTACCAACTCGGCTCAAACCATTGTTCATCTGTAAATGTTCAAATGTACCATACATTTTGTACCATAATCCGCCATCTTTTCTAGAATATTGATATGGTGCAAATACAGGATTTGTAGCTGCGTATCTATTTACCATTATTCCAGAGTAGGCAACTCCGCCATCTTCATCCTTGAAACTTGGTAGCACCATTGAATGGTTAAATAACATATCATCAATTGCCAATTGGTTTTGCCATTGAGCAACAGTTGCGACTTGTCCTCTAAATACTTGAGGGTTAAGTCTTGTTAAATTCAATGTGTAACTTCCGGCAAGTCCATTACGACTATTTAGTTGATACCAACCGATTGGAGTAAAGACTTCTTTCTTTGTTGCAGAAAGTTTTACTGTATCAGAAATGTTGTCAAATTTAAAAATGTCATCCAGATACAAAACTCTATCAAGTGGAGCTTCATAACCAAAAATGTCGCCAGCAAGCTTCCAATCAGAGATATTTAGAATACCGTTACCTGTTATATTTTGTCCGATAAATTGATCTGTACCATGTCTGCCTTCTTCATTGCATCTTCCATAAATATCTATTGTAAAATCAGCTTGATTTCCTGTAGAACCAATAGCGTTAGCACCAATATTAATGTTATCAATGTTGTAGTCTGCCAAATCAGAATTCATTGCAGAAAATAAACCTGAAGTGTTTAAGTTATCAAGATGATGTATTCCATCGTGTTCTTCTGATAAAGCTACAAATTTTGAAGTAGAATCAATATTTATATCGCCACCTTGAATATACGCTAAATCAGCAACACCAAGTGTAGAATTATTTGCCAAGGATAGCGTTCCGCCGGATTGAGTATATCTAGGACCTTTTATTTCAGTTGATACTCCATCATGTATTACAGTAGAATTAAAATTGTAATTATCTAAATTAATATTTCCATCAACAAGGCTTAATTCGCCATTTATTGTATCACCTTGGTTAATTCCAACTGTGCTGTTTATGTTATTAACAGACAATTTGCCGGCTTGATTAATATTAATAGTTGCATCACTTAAGATATTGCCGTTGCCTAATTCAAGAACTGTATTATCTTGACCGTTTCCGATATTTAATATTCCTGCGATATTGTTGTTTGAACCAGCAATATTTAAGTTATTTTCACCTTTTATTACGTTGATTTTTCCGCCTAAATCTGCACCTTGATTATTGATATCAATTCTGGAACCGTTTGTAATTTGAATTGTATTATAATTTGTAATGCTATCAACTGTAATATGGGCTCCGTTATCAGCACCGAAAAGTTTATTATTAATAATTTTAGTACCAGTATTAATGGAAGCATTCGCTCCAGAATTTATAAAGTTACCATCGTTAGTGATTTCATTATTAGAAGCAATCAATTCGCCTTTATTTAAAAGAGTACCTTTGTTATTTAAGTTACCAACAGTAAGTTTTCCTTCGTTTGTAAAATTCGCTGCAGCTACATTGTTAATAGTGTCAGCTGTCATACTGCCAGTATTTTTAAAACTTTTGTTGTTCGTTATTGCTGCCTGAATTATATTTCCTGCATTTGTTCCGTTATTATTAATTGTAAGATTTCCATTACCAGTCAAATTACTGTTTGCAGCACCAACAAAATTATTAGCAATGATATCACTATTATTAGCTAAATTCCCGGAATTAGTAAATGTTCCTGTCGTTGTAATTTGGGCTCCATTAGTAAAACTTACATTTTCTTTTACCGTAAAATTCTTTTGAACAATATTGCCTGTGTTAGCGCCATTCTTAACCAAAAGATTTCCACTTCCATCAATGTTTGCAGTATTTGTGAAAGTTCCGTTAGAGCCAATTGTTCCATTATTAGTATAGCTTCCATTTAGTGTAACATCTTTTTGAGAAATTTCATCGTTATTTGTACCACCATTTACAACAATTGTACCTTCACCACTCATTTTAGAATTATTATTCAAAGTTCCGGCAGTTATTGTACCGTCGTTATTAAAAGTGCTTCCATTTGCATTTGTATTAATAGTAATCTCTGTTTGTGTAATACTTCCCTTATTAGCGCCGCCATTTGCGATTTTTAAATTTCCTGCACCATCAATTACACTAGCAGTAGTACTATTGTTTAAGCTATCAATCTCAATAGTACTATCGTTATGAATATCTTTGTTGTTAGTTAAAAGTGCAGATTTTATAGTGCCGCCATTGTTAATAGTACCATCATTAGTGATACTAGAACTTGCTTTAATTATTCCGGAATTACTTATAGTACCGGTGTTTTTAATTTCAGAAGCAGTAGTGTTTTTAGCATTAGTATAAGTACCATCGTTTGAAATTTTATTTGCATTTACCTCATTATTATTTGTAAAATCTTTTCCTTGATTATTGGTAATTTCTGAGCCATAAATGGTTCCGTTATTGGTAAATGTACCATTATTAGTGATTTCAGCTCTTGAGTCACTTGCTCCAACAGTACTGTTGTTAGTAAAAGTATTATTATTTTTAATAATATTTGCAATCAAACTTCCTGAATTGTGGTTAAAAGTTCCGTCATTTGTTATTGTGGAAGCCGCAATATCCTTCCAATTTTCAACGGTTCCAGTATTATTAAAATTATCTGCTTTTATGGTTCCACCATTAGTAAAACTACCACTGTTTGTAAATGTTTTTTGTGATATTGTACCGGAATTCGCTCCGCCATTAACAGTTAACTCTCCGGAAAGATTTTCGCTATCGCTTGATAAAATAGAGCCGGTGTTTGTAAACGAAGTTCCAGTTATGCTAATAGTTCCGTCATTATTTATAGTAGTCGCATTCATTATAGCGTTAGCTGTAATAGAAGACGTATTATTAACAGTATTTGCGTTATTTAAACTTCCGGAAATTGATAATCCTGCTGAATTATCAAGCGTTCCTTGGTTATTAACATTTTCATACGAACTGTTTATGTCGTTTGCAACAGTCTGTCCTTCCAAAATTGATAAATCATCAGCAAAAACTACGCCTGCCGACATAGAGCCAAGAATAGCCGCGGCACATAGTAGTGTCTTAAAATTCTTTTTCATATCCAAAACTCCAATTCTTAATTCCAATAATCGTTAATAAATTATATCAAAAATTAACAAAATTTTGAAAATTTTATTACAAAAATTAATAAACGAATATTAATTTTTGCGGAGTTTTTCTACAAATTTTTTCAATCTTTCCATTGCGATTTTTAGATTTTCAAGAGAATAAGCATAAGATATTCTTAAAAAGCCTTCGCCACTATCACCAAAAGCACTTCCCGGAACAGCTGCAACACGTTCTTCTTCTAAAAATTTCGTAGCAAATTCTTCGCTTGTCATTCCAAATTCTTTTATACAAGGAAAAACATAAAATGCTCCAAACGGTTCAAAACATTCTAAACCCATTTCTTTAAATGCATTCATCAAATATCTGCGTCTTTGATTATACTCTTGACGCATAGCTTTAACGTCATCTTCCCCATTCTTTAAAGCTTCGACTGCAGCATATTGGCTTGTTGTAGGGGCGCACATAATTGCAAATTGGTGAATCTTTGTCATTTGTTTGATAATATGTTCCGGTCCACAAGCGTAACCAAGCCTCCAGCCAGTCATTGCAAAAGCTTTGGAAAAACCATCAATAAGAATAGTTCTTTCTTTCATTCCCTCTAATGATGCTATAGAAACGTGTTCTCCGTTGTAAGTAAGAGCACCGTAAATCTCATCAGACATTACATAAATATCATTTTTGATAATTATATCTGCAATTTTTTCCAAATCTTCTCGTCCCATAACGGCACCGGTCGGGTTGTTTGGATATGGTAATATTAAAACTTTTGTTTTTTCAGTAATTACAGCTTCCAGTTCTTCCGGAGTCAATCTGAATTCATTTTCCGCTTTTAATGCAATTTTTACAGGTTTAGCGCCAGCTAAAATTGCGCATGGTTCATAAGAAACATATGAAGGCTGAGGTATAATTACTTCGTCACCTGCATTAATCATAGCTCTTAGACCAATATCAATAGCTTCTGAACCTCCGACTGTAACAATAACTTCACTAAGAGGATTGTAATTTATATTTTGATGCCTCTTTTGATATTTACAAATCTCTTCACGTAATTCTTTTAATCCTGCATTAGAGGTATAAAAAGTTTTACCTTTTTCTAAAGCGTAAATACCTTCATCACGAATATGCCAAGGTGTGTCAAAGTCAGGCTCCCCAACACCAAGAGAGATTGCATCTTTCATCTCGCTAACTATATCAAAAAATTTTCTTATGCCGGATGGCTTTAAGCCTAATACGGCATTTGATAGAGGTTTTGTCATGGTGTAATAATCTCTCTTTCATCTTCATGCTTTTTGTCAAATACTGTTCCGTGATCTTTGTATTTTTTTAAGATAAAGTGTGTAGCGGTACTCAATACACTATCAAGTGTTGATAATTTATCTGAAACGAAGTTTGCAATTTCTTTCAAAGATTTTTCTTCTAATGTTACCAATAAATCGAATCCGCCTGAAATTAGATATACCGCTCGAACTTCCGGATAATTATAAATTCTTTCAGCTATACTATCAAATCCTTGACCTCTCTGAGGAGTTACTTTGACTTCAATCAAGGCTGTAACTTTGTCCAAAGAGGTTTTATCCCAATTTATAAGAGTGTGATATCCGCAAATTATTCCTTCACTTTCAAGCTTGGCGATTTCATTGGCTACATCAATTTCTTCTTTGCCAAGAAGTATAGCAAGTTCATTTATTCCAATTCTGCTGTTTTTTTCGATTATAGATAATAATTCTTCTCTCATTTTTAATCCTTAATTAATAAAGTTTGTGTAAATTCTTTCTTCAAGAGCCGGATGCTCAATTCCATTTTGCTTGCCAAGTTCAATACATTTAAGCATCCAAGCATGTTGCATCCAAGAGTTCGCATAACTTGCAAACCTTCTAAATTTCTTAAGAAGATAAGCCCCCACCCTAACCCTCCCCCGAGGAGAGGGAACGGCGCCCTACTTGTAGGTTACACTTTGAGGCGGAGCTTGTAGTCTTAATACAATCTTGTAATTTCAACCAAGTAGCCGACCCAATATGAAAAGTCTTTTTGGTTCCTTTTGAAGATAAGCCCCCACCCGAATTTCTAAGTTCACTATCGTTCACTAAGAAATTCTACCCTCCCCCGAGGAGAGGGAACGGCGCCCTACTTGTAGGTTTCACTTTGAGGCGGAACCTGTAGTCTTAATACAATTTTGTATTTTCAACCAAGCAGCCGACCCAATATGAAAAGTCTTTTTGGTTCCTTTTTCTGTAGAAAAAGGAACTGCCGATGGGGAGACTCGAACTCCCGACCTATTGATTACGAATCAATTGCTCTACCACCTGAGCCACATCGGCAGGTTTGAGTTTAGTATATCATGAAAATAAAATGTAACCATAGTGCTATATCAGTATGTATATATATTTTTACATTATATTGATATAAATTTATTATGTGTTATTATCATTTAGAACCCAACTTGATTAAGGAGTACGTATCGTGAAATATACAAGTATAATACTTGCAATCGTTATGTCTGTTGCGCTCTCAGTGCCGGTAATGGCGCAGAGCCCGATTGAACGTTCTATTGATACATATACTCAAGAAATAGAATCAAATCCGAATGCTGCATTAGCTTATTCAAACAGAGCGTCAATGAAGTTTTTAAAACAGGATATCAAAGGTGCTATTCAGGATTTTGATAAAGCTATTGAAATTACTCCAAATAACCCTGATTTGTACTTGAATAGAGGGTATATTAAACAGTTGATTAATGATTTGGATGGGGCAATGGCTGATTATAATAAAGCAATTGCAATAAATAAGAATTTTGCGTATGCGTATAATAACAGAGGCGTTTTGAAAGTAGCTCTTAATGATATTAACGGCGCAATGGAGGATTATGCCAAGGCGCTTTCTATAAATAAAAATTATTCTGATGTTTATTATAACCGAGCAAACCTAAAATATATGCTTGATGATAATAAGGGCGCTTTGGATGATTATAATGTTGCGATAGAGTTGAATCCAAAGGATTCTGACGCTTACAACAATAGAGGTGTTGTTAAAAAGAGAATGAATTTTAATGTTGGTGCATTAAGTGATTATTCTCAAGCAATTGCGTTGAATCCTAATGATAGTATTGCTTATGCAAACAGAGGTCACTTAAAAAAATTGTATTTTGATAATGAAGGTGCGGCGATTGACTTGGATCAAGCAATTGCTTTAGCGGAAAACCAAACTTTTATAAAGAATGTTAAACCTTTAGTTTCAAATGAAAGATATATTGCTGCAATTCCAACAGTCAAGGGTGTTGCACAAAATTATACCGTTCAAAGAACTCAACCGGTTGTTCAACAAAAAACTCAAATTGCTTTGGCAAGTCATGAAAAACCGGCTGCACAGCAGACAGTGAAAAAACAAGAACCTGTAAACCATCAACAGATAGCTTATCAATCACCGGCAATTGTCAAACAAGTTGAACAACCGGTGTTGAAACAACAGAATACGGTACAGAAGAAACCTGAAGTTGTGCAAACGCAACAACAAAAACTTGCTGTTAATACTATAAGTGCAGGTGTTGCGACAGTAAGAACTCCTCAAGCACCTGTTATAACAACAACTGCTGTAACAAAAACGCCAACAACAAATGTTAAACTAGCTGAAAGCTATTACATTAGAGGATTGCAGAAATGTGTTCTGAGAGATTTACAAGGTGCAATAGCTGATTTGAATAAAGCAATCGAAAACAATTCTAAGTATGCAGATGCTTATTATTATAGGGCTGCAATTAAAAAAGAATTAGGTGATTCTGATGGATTTAAGAAGGATTACTCAACAGCTATTCAAATCAATCCATCATTACAAGCTTTTAATGATTCAGACTGCTTGTCTTTGATTAGATAGCTGGGATATAAAAAGAAAGAATAGATTATGCGTGTTGAAAATGTGAATTATGCTAGTAATACAAGTTTTACAGCAAATAGTAGTAAAAGCTTGTTTAAACGTTTTACTAGTATGTTTTCTAGAAAAAAAGATTCTGCTAAAGCTTTTGAGGCTATTGCTGCGTCAACATCTGCGGCTGCAATTGCCGGAATAGAAATTAAAAAGAAAGAATATATTGAGCCTAAAATTATTATAAAAGAAAGACAAAAAACTTTGGATGAAATTATTCCGGATTTACCTGAAATATCAGATGAAGAATATAGAAAACTGGAAAAGAAGGTTCGTAGTGATGAAAATTACGAAAAAATGTTTTGGGGTTATATGTATACAAACCCATATGAAACAATGGGGAAACGTGAAACGCAACTATCTTATAAAATTTTAAAAAGTGAAGAGCTTTTAGCAAACAGAAATGTAAAGAATTATGCTAAAAGAATGATGTTTTCTTCTTTTTATCATTTGAATGATAAGCAAGCTAAAGTAATTAATTATATTTTAGATAATCCTAAGTTGTATAATGATGAAGATTTACTTACGGATGCTTGGCATGCAATGCAATTTATTGGGAAATCGAATGTGAATTATGTGTTGAAACTTTTGAGTGATGATAGATTAAGAAACACATATTTAAAATGTGGCAGTGAAGAATTGTTAAAAAGTAGAACGTCTGGTAAGCCTAACGAAGTTTTGACAGCAATGAATAACATGGTGGATAAATTTTTGAGTAACAAAAATTTATATGAAAACAAAAATCTTCAAGATGAAATTTTTCATATAACTTATCGTACAGATAATAACCAAGATTATGTTAGAAAAAGCAAATTATTAGACAAATATTTAGGTAATGAAAATTTAATAAATTCACATGTTAGCGATTGTATTGGTGATATGTTGCTTTGCGTAGAAAATGATATGCAGTATGAGCTTGCTCAAAAGATTTTGGATACTCCAAAACTATACAAAAACAAGGCTTTGTTTGGTAGCAGTCGGGATAAAGGTGAAAATATTCGTTGGGTTTTATGTAATGCAAAAACACCGGAAAAATCAAAAAGTATGAATGAAATGTTGGATTTATTCTTGTCGGAAGAAAAATTATACAAAAATCAAAACATGAATGCAAGTCTTGCGCGCATATTAGCAACTACTGATGAAAGTAGTCTTAATTACAGAAAAATGCTTTTGCAGAAATATTTGACAAATGAAGATTTACAGAATTCCAGTGCTTCATATAGACTTGGTTACTTTTTTGCTAACACTTCTTGGAATAGAGAGTTTAAAATTGTAGATAAAATCTTTAGTGAAGAGAGATTATATAAAAATGATGAATTAACGAAAGCTGTTCCTAAATATCTTTTAGATTTAAAAGGGGATGAAGACGCTGATTTCATTCTAAAACTTCTGGATAAAGATGAAATTTTGAAAGACAATGCGATACTACGTAGTATTTCGGATTTGCAATGGCTTATTAATTTCGGAACTGATGATGCTAAGGAATTAAAGTTAAAACTCTTGAATAAAATTTTGGATAACAAAGATTTATGCTCTGATAAAAGTTTTATGCTAGGTCTTTCATCACTGATAGGTGATTTAAACTATGACGAACAATATGAAATTGCGGAAAAAGTTTTGGATAATCCAAAATACTATAATAATAAAACAATTAGAAATAAACTATCGGAGTGGATGTCGAAAATGGATGGAATCGGTTCGCCAAACATGGAAATTTATAAATCTCTAAAAATCTTATTGGATAAATAAACTAATTTTATAAAAGAAAGTACCTTCTAGCTGGAATAATGCAAGAAGGTGCTTTCTTTTGTTATGTTTTTTGCTCAAAAATTCCCTAGGAATCTTGAATGATGCAAGATTCTATGCGCAAAGTATATTCTATAATCCAATTTTCTTTTTTAGTAGTTTTACACTATTTTTAATACAATCTGCTAAACTTAATTTCTCTTGTTCTGCCGGTATATAAGTACTTTTGACTTCTATATCCTCTGCCAAGTTTTTATTAGCAATTGTTTCTTTTAGAGGTTTGCAACTGATTACAAATCCATGATTATATAGACAAGATGTTCTACTCTTAAAATGTTCCGTCCAAATCTTTATATCACAATCTTCTGCCAGTTTTTTATACATCCCCAAATTTTTTCTAATGTACGGTTTGTCTTCATGATAAACAAGATGAAAATCTAAACTTTTAAAACTATTTGAATTATTTGGCGATACACTATTTATTTTCATAATATTTCCTATGTTGTAATTTTATGATTTATATTCAAAAAGGTTGAATATTTAAATTCATATTTACTTATAAAAAAAAAGGAGCCGAAGCTCCTAATTCTAAAAATGGGGCGGATAGTGGGATTCGAACCCACGCATATCGGAACCACAATCCGAGGTCTTGACCACTTGACGATATCCGCCATGTTTCCGACAATTCTTAGTATATCAAATAAAGATTTTTTGGCAAGTAAAAGATTTTAAAAGTTTTTAGGTTTCAGTTTATTTTTCGCACCGCCTTAATTTTTAAAACATTAATCTGAATAACAAGAATCTCTTATTCAATTTTTCAGAGAATTTCTTTAAGTTAGATACTGTAGAAGAAGTATCCTCAACAATTTGTTTCAAGCCTTCTTTATCACCATTTTGACCGTTTACTGTTTCTAAAGCTTTTGACACTTCACACATTGTTGTATTCAAGTTGTCAATAGATGTTTCTAACTTAACTTTCAAGTTCTCATCCTTTGTCATTTGATTAACTGATGTTGAGATTTCATTCAAATTCTTCATAACAGCATTCAAATCCTCTGCAAACTCCTTCGCATCAACAGCACCAACTATTGGAGTGAGCTGCTTTGAAAGATTAGAAATAGATTCTGCAGTATCATACATCATTGGTTTAAATTTCTCATCACCAATAATTCCATTAATATTTGTTGCTAATTTATTAAAGTTATTAGATACATCACTCATCATCCACAAAATAGCATCTATGTCATTTCTTGATGAATCAATAAGTTTTTCAGTTTTAGCCAAAGTTGTTGTAGCTTGGGCAGTCAACTGTTTGAAGTTTGTTACAGATTGTCTGATTTCTGCAATCATAGAATCATTCAACAACTCATTAACAATTCGGTTTGTTTCTGTCAATGATTCAGCAGCTTTGTATTGTAAATCCATAAAATCAGCAATTCTCATGGGTTCTATTATTGTATAAGGTGATGTCTGTCTTGGATAAGGTAATGCTGTATTATCCAAAGGAGCTATTCTTAACTTATTAACCCCATTTTCTGTAACAATTTTTCCGGTCATAAAGTGAGGAATAATAAGCCCAGGAAGATTTACCACATAATCAACTTTGTAAGCATAACTTGTTTTTACAAAATCCTTTAATTCATCCGGTACAAGTTTTGCTGTCATAATTTGCGACTTCTTTACTTTTCCGACATTATAGTATTTATCATCAAGCTTAATTTCAACTTCCGCACCATTTGAAAGCAAATCTTTATTTAAGACAGGAATGTATACAGAACGAACCCTTGGAGGTGTAATTTCCAAGAACTGTTCACCGATTAAACCAGATTGTTGGATGGATAATGTAGAAGCCTTTGGAATACTAATCCCAGGTTCTGTAATAACGAATTTCATTCTTACATAACTTGATTCACCATCAACGACAGGTATAATATCTTCTACTTGACCAACTCTTAAGCCCATCATTTGTACGCCGGACCCCGGACGCATACCGTTAACATCTTTAAAATGAACTTCTATTCTTTCTGCAGAAGAGAAGGAACGTCCTTTTATCCACAATACTGTAAATAAAAGTATTGTTAGAGCGACCAGTGTTAATATTCCTACTTTAAATGATGGTGATAATTTCATTTTATTTCCCTTATTTTGTTTCTTGTTTTTTGCGGTGGGAACGCATTTGAGTAATTATTTTCTATTTTGTTTTACTAATGATGGCTTTTCCCAACCTACCAGTTTTCCAACCCTACAGAGTTTATTATGCGTTCATTTTCATCGGACCTTCAATTGTTGCGTTTACAAATTGTTTTGTATATGGAGTATCCTCACGCAACAACTCGTCCGCTGTTCCTTCAAAAACTGCATGACCATTATACAACATCAATACGGAATCAGCAGTTCTTTTTATTGTTGACATTTGGTGCGTAACAACAATTGACGCAGCATTTGTTTCATTTTTTAAACGTACAATATAATCTTCTATTAATGTTGAAGAAATAGGATCCAAGCCGGCTGTCGGTTCATCATACAAAATAATTTTCGGTTCCGTTACAATTGCACGTGCAAAACTTACACGTTTTTGCATGCCACCTGATAGTTCAGAAGGAAATTTGTCTTCTATACCAGATAAACCAACCAATTCAAGCTTTTCAGCAACAATTTTTTCCAATTCTTTTCTTGTATATTTTCCTCTCAAATCTTTTCTTTCTTGCAAAGCAAAAGAAATATTATCGAATACATTCAAAGAGTCAAAAAGAGCTGAATACTGGAAAACCATCGCTATATCGCCACCGGAAGTATTAATTTCTCCTGAATCTTTGGCAATTAATCCGCTGATAAGCTTTAAAACCGTACTTTTTCCGGAGCCACTAAAGCCTACTATAGATAAAATTTTACCGTCATCAACTTTGAACGAAATATTATCCAAAATAACTTTTTTATCAAATGATTTTACTAAATTTTTAACTTCTATTCCCATTATTTTCCTCAATTAGTAAAAGAATATCGCTGCAAAAATTAAATCTAATATAACAATCGCAACAAACGACCAAACTACCGCCTTCGTAGTAGCAATACCAACACCTTTTGCGCCATCTTTTGCTTCCATGCCGCAAGAACAGCTTATCAATGTTATAGTGAACCCAAAAGCCAATGATTTAAGCAAACATACGTTCAAATCATGCATATTTAATCCAAACCAAACCGAATCAAAATATGCTTTATAAGTCAATCCGGAAGCCAAATTTGAAGCAACAGCACCGCCTAAAATACCAAATACAGATGACACAATGACGACTAACGGCATCATTAATGTACCTGCTATTACTCGTGGAGTGAATAAATAATGCACAGGATTTACTTTTAAAACTCTTATGGCATCTATTTGTTCTGTAACCTTCATTGTTGCGATTTCAGACGCTAAAGAAGAACCTATCATAGAAATTATCGCAAAACCCGCCATAATAACACCTTCTTCTCTAACCATCAAAATTGAAACAAGCATACCTACATAATTACCGGCACCTTGTTTAACCATCTCACCGGCAATTTGCATGGCTATAATTATAGAAGTCATTCCTACAATAGATAAAGTTATAGGCAAAGATGAAACACCAAACCTTGATGACTGTTCAATAATAGCCTTATATGTTGTAGGAAAAGTTTTTAGCCCTTTTACGAATTCCACACCAAGAAGTGCTATATTACCCAAAGTTGTTATAAAACTTTCGAGTTCAGCTAAAAACATTTTATATAATTTATAAGTATATGTAGCCTTATAATAAATTTTCATATCAAATTGCCTTGTGTTGTATTTTACCACACATTTGGTTTATTTTACAATTATTTTTTATTTGTGCTAAAATTTAGCAAGAGGAGTTTAAAAAGGGGAATTTTTATGATGTATGGATTAATTTTAGCCGGCGGTTCAGGAAGCAGACTTTGGCCTTTATCAAGGGAACTATACCCAAAGCAGCTTCTAAACATTCAGAATACAGAAAGTTTGCTTCAAGCAACATTTGAAAGAATATCCGAATGCATGCCGGCATCCAACATTATAAGCATGACAGGAGTTAAACATTTTTCTAATGTAAAATATCAGCTTGCTTCTATGTATGATAAAGCGATTGTTTTATCAGAACCAATATCTAAAAACACAGCTCCGGCAATAGCTTTAGCTTCTAAATACATAATGGAAAAATTTAATGTTGATCCGGTGATTTTGGTAGTACCATCTGATCATATGATAAATAATACAGAAAAATTTATTATGACAGTTAAAGAAGGTGAAAAAATCGCAAACTTAGGTTACATAGTAACTTTTGGTATTAAGCCTTCTTATCCGGAAACAGGTTACGGATACGTAAATGTTACAGACAAACATATTGAGCGTGGATTTAAAGTAAATAAGTTTGTCGAAAAACCAAATGAAGAACTTGCAAAACAATACATTGCAGATGGCAATTACTACTGGAACAGCGGAATTTTTATGTTTAAAGCATCTGTTCTATTAGAAGAAGTTGCAAAGTGTTCACCGGAAATTTATTCAAAATTATCCAATTTTGATTTTTCAGAAAAAGATGAAATTCCGTTCACAGAATATGACAAAATGCCTTCAATCTCTATTGATTACGCAGTCATGGAAAAATCTGACAAAATTGCACTTGTTAAATTGGAAAGCGACTGGAACGATTTAGGAAGTTGGAAATCAATTTATGATGTAAGTGAAAAAGATAAAGATGGCAATGTAAAAGTCGGTCATGTTTTAGATGAAGGTTCTAAGAATTCTTTGATGTATTCTTCCTCAAAACTTGTTGCAACAATTGGATTAGAAGACACTGTTGTTGTTGAAACAGAAGACGCAATTTTGGCTTGTAAAGCTGATAGAACACAAGATGTTAAAAAGATTTTTGAAACACTAAAAAAACAAAACGATAATACACATCTTGTTCATAAAACGGTTTACAGACCTTGGGGATATTATACAGTTTTAGCGCAAGGTAACGGATTTTTAACTAAGATGATACAGGTTAATCCGGGGCAAAAATTATCTGTTCAATCACACAACTTTAGAAGTGAACATTGGGTTGTACTGGAAGGTATGGCAAAAGTTGTACTTGAAGGCAAAGAACTTATTTTAAGCCCTGGGCATAGCATTGATATACCGTTAAAAGCGATACACTCTCTTCAAAATCCTTACAAAGATAATTTAAAAATTGTTGAAGTTCAAAAAGGTGACCCATTGATTGAAGAAGATATCATCCGCTATGAAGATATGTACGGTAGGGTTTAGGGATTAAATTTATAGTACGCTTTCCAGATATCGCAAATTTCTTTCCAGTATAAGCACTACTGTCAGAGAAGAGGGTTAGGGTGAGATAGATGCTACACATGTAGATAATACAATAGTACAACGTCATTCTGAGAAACTGTGTTTCGAAATTGAGTAGGTTCTAGAAGTCGTAGTTTAGGTAATGTCCACTAATATAAAAGGCTGGATTCTTCACCCTAATCGGGTTCAGAATGACGCTAGTAGTAGGTTGGGGTTTTCTACCCCAACAAATCTTCTTTCTTTTTGTGCTAGAATGTTATTATGGCAAACACATTTGAAGATGTTATTTCACAAATTAAAGACCGGCTGGATATAGTAGATGTAATTTCGCAATACGTTGTTTTAAAAAAGAGCGGAGCCAATTATTGGGGAATCTGTCCTTTTCATAATGACAAAAAACCTTCTATGTCTGTTAGTCCGTCTAAAGGGATTTTTAAGTGCTTTTCTTGCGGAGCAGGCGGAGATGCTTTACATTTTCTTGTAAAAATTCAAAACAGAGAATACAAAGACGTAATCTTAGAGCTTGCAGAAAAATATGGAATAGAATTACCTACTAAATATCATGCATCTTCTGATACTAAAAATCAGAAAAAAGAAATGATTAAGGCATGCGAAAAAGCTGCAAAGTTTTACCATCAACAATTGAGAAGTGCAGATGACGCTAATAAGGCTATGACAGCACTTAGAGCTAGAAATGTTGATGATTCTGTCATTGATAGGTTTACATTAGGTTGGGCTCCGAATAAATACGATACACTTTATAAAGAATTAAAAAAAGAATTTAAAGATGATATTTTAGAAAAAGCCGGTTTAATACTTAAATCGAATTCCGGTGGTTGGATTGATAGATTTAGAAACAGAATAATTATTCCTATTCAAAATGAGAATGGCGAATATGTGGCTTTTGGTGCTAGAGCAGTTGATGAAGGACAAAATCCAAAATACTTAAATTCTTCCGATTCTCTTATTTACAATAAGAGTAAATTACTGTTTGGACTTTATACTGCGCAGCAAGCTATAAAAGACAATGATGGTGTGCTTGTTATGGAAGGGTATTTCGATGTAATATCTGCTCAAGCGCATGGGGTAGAAAATGCAGTGGCATCTTGCGGAACAGCGTTAACTCATGACCACGTAAGACTCCTTTCCAGATATACAAAATCAAGACGAATATTTTTATCATTTGATACTGATAAAGCAGGCATAAATGCGACAAAGCGAGGAAGTTCTGTTATTAAGGAAACTCTATCTGCGCTGGGTGAAGTCAAGCAATTTGACGAAAGTCATATTTCATCAGGAATTGATAATAAATATGCTTGTGAAATCCGTGTTGTTTCGCCACCGCAAGGAAAAGATCCGGATGAATTTATAAGGACAATGGGTGGAGATATTTTTAAAGAATATATTAATAATGCACCGCTTTTGATTGATTTTCTTTTAAATAATATTTTGCAAAATAAGAATTCTGCAAAAACTCCGCAAGAAAAAGCCATGCTTGTAGAACAAATTCTTGAAATTCTAAAAGATGTTCACAATAAGATTATTCAAACAGAATATGTTAAGATGGTATCAGAAGTTCTTAGTATTGATGAAAACGCAATATTGAAAGAACTTAGCAAGAGTGAGAGAGAGTTTGAGCGAGAAGGAAGAATTCAGCTAAATAAAAAAGTTGTAACAAATTCTTCACAATTCGAGATAAAAGCGCAAAAAAATTTATTGAGTTGTTTTTTAGCAAGTGACAATGCTCTAAGTTTTCAACAACTAAATGAATTATTGCCAGAAAATATCATCCAAGACGAAAAGTTAATAATTGTAAAAAATACAATTGACAAATTGTCGTGTACAATAAATAATGTTAAGGAATTGACTAAAAATTTGTATACAGAATTCATTGAGGATGATAATTTGACCCAAATACTAACAGATATAGTAGGACTCTCCGAAGCGTTTAATGGTCTGGAGCCGGCAGAGTTTGAAAGGGCAGTTAGAGAAAATGTTGTAAGACTCAAAAGATGTTATCAAGAAAAAGAAGCCGAAAAAATTCGTCAACAGTATAAGCAAGTTAACGATGACGAGATAGAGGCATTGAAGGCTCAAATGCAGCTTAGAGATAAAATTAAATTAAGGACTGGAGATAAATAATGACCCAAAAAAGAAATTCACATTCATCAGTAGTAAGCGTAGAAGACGAAAATATGGATTTGTTGGATTATGACGCTGAAAAAGATGAATCAGTTGATTATATCGAAACTGATTTAGGAACTGATAATATTGAAGATATTATCACTTCTTCAAAATTGGGCGGTATGAAAAGTGATGATTTTTACATGATGGATTCTTCTGACCATAGTAGAGAATCTGACATGGAAACAGAAGCTCCAAAAGGAGTTGCAGTAGAAGACCCAGTAAGATTGTATTTAAGAGAAATCGGTAGAATTAAACTTTTATCTACAAGTGAAGAAATTGAGCTTGCAAGAAAAATTATACAAGGTGGAACTCCTGGTGCTATTGCTAAAAGAAAATTGGTTCAAGCAAATTTAAGATTAGTTGTAAGTATTGCTAAAAAATATGTAGGTCGTGGCATGCTTTTCTTAGACCTTATTCAAGAAGGTAACTTAGGTTTAATCAGAGCTGCTGAAAAATTCGACCACGAAAGAGGTTTCAAGTTCTCAACTTATGCAACTTGGTGGATTAGACAAGCTATAACAAGAGCAATTGCTGACCAAGCTAGAACAATCCGTATTCCAGTGCACATGGTTGAAACAATTAATAAATTGAAAAAAGTTACAAGAAGATTGGCTCAAGAACTTTCTAGAAAACCAACCGAAGAAGAATTAGCTTCAGAAATGGGTGTTTCAATTTCTAAGTTAAGAGAAATCGTTAAAATCGCACAAGAACCTTTATCTTTAGAAACTCCAATCGGTAAAGAAGAAGATTCAAGACTAGGTGATTTTATTGAAGATAAAGAAGCTGATGCTCCAATTAAAACGGTTGCTTCTGAATTACTAAGAGAAGACTTAGCAGAAGTTCTTTGTACATTGTCACCAAGAGAAAGAGATGTATTGAGATTACGTTTCGGTATGGATGATGGTCGCCAAAGAACATTGGAAGAAGTTGGTCAATTGTTTGGTGTAACTCGTGAACGTATAAGACAGATTGAAGCAAAAGCTTTGAGAAAATTACGTCATCCAAATCGTAGTAAACGTTTAAGAGAATACGTAGAAAACTAAGATTTAATAAATATAAAAAAGTCGGAGTTAAGAAACTTAACTCCGACTTTTTCTATAAAGAAAATCGTTTTTTTACAAAACATTACATAATATTTGAAATTGTATATGTTTTACATATAATAACTTTAGTAAACCTATGAGGGAGTAAAATTATGCCGAATAATGAAAGTGTTGGAAAAAAGATTGTAGAAGCTTTGAAAAAACAAGCAGAAAATATGGATGTACAAGATACTGATATGAGCGTTTTTGAATCAGCTCCTGTTTCTAATCCAGCAAATGATGATATATTTGCTTCAACTACATCTGATGATATTTTTGCAGAACCTGTAAAACCTGCAAAAACAGCAAATTTCTTTGATGATGTTGAAGAAGAAAAAGACCCGTTTTTTGCAGAAACTCAACCTGTAAAATCACCGGTAGCTGATACTATGAGTGAAGCGTTTGAGATGCCTGCAAATATTACAGTGCTTAAAAAATTGATTTCACAACTTCCTAGCGGTGTTTCTCGTCATACCGGTGCACAAATTATTAAACAAACAATGGAAGCTTTGGGAATATCAATGAAGAGCGTTCTTCAAGATGCGCAACAAGTTCAAGAAAACTTAAAAGTTTCTGCCAGAGAATGTCAAGCTTCTATCCAAGAATACAAAAAACAAATTTTGGCTTTAGAAAAACAATCTCAAAGCTACCAAAAACAATACTCTGCATTGAACGATTTAATTAGTTTGTTTATTCAAACAACTAAATAAAATATGAAATGAATTTAAAAGAGGCGATTTGAAGTTTTCAAATCGCCTCTTTTTTATAAATCTTTTTTAACTATATTCCTTCATCTCCGGATGAATCTTCTTCTGTAGTAGTAGGAGTTGCAACTGTTACACCAAGAGATTCTAGAGCAGTTCTTGCCTTTGGTGCTAAAGCTGTATCTGAAAAGTTTTCTAAAATTGTTTGATAACATTCAATAGCTTCCGGTTTCATATCTCTCAATTTATAAACATTTCCTGCCTTATAATAAAGCGGTGCTAGCTCTGTTGAAGTTGATACTAACATTTGATTATCTAATTTTATTTTTATTCCAATCAAAGTTTCATTATCTTGTGGTGATAAAAGTGCTCGTCCATAAATTTTTTCAGTCAATTTATCAATCGTATCAGACATTTCTGTAATTGCTTCTTTAGAAAGCTTAGAAGATTTTTTCGCCGCAGATACATCCAAACTTATTGCAGATAACAATAAAAATCCTACAATTGTTGATAAAATAATCTTTTTAATATTAATACTCATTGTTAATCCTCTTTATCCCATTGCCCTAATCTTATTATACATTAATTATAATAAAAAGTTGATTTTTCTGCTCAATTAAATGTATGATTATTGTATGAAAAAATTGGTTTATCAAAAATTTATTCTTGGGACACAAGATTCCTTTGGTAGTAGAAATCTTTTTAATACCGCTCTTGCAGATGGGCTTGGGGGAGTTATATTTTTTACACGTGATATTACTTCCAAAGAACAGTTTACGGAATTTGTTAATGAGATTAAGAAAAAAGCAAATAGACCGCTTTTTTTATCTATAGATCAAGAGGGCGGTAGAGTCGAAAGAACTGAAAATATTCATGCCCGATACCTTTCTCCAAAATATGCGTATGAAAAAGGTGAAGATTTTTTGAAAGAACAAACACGAAAAATTGCACAAGAGTTAAAAAGATATGGTTTGAATTTAAACTTTGCACCTTGTGCAGATGTTAATACAAATCCAAAAAATCCCATTATTGGAGAACGAGCATTTGCAAATAATCCTGAAGATGTGTCAAAAGGGGTAAAAATTGTATCAGAAATTTATCGAAAAAACGGTATAATACCTTGTTTGAAACATTTCCCAGGGCATGGTGATGCGAATGCTGATAGTCATAAAACATTGCCTGAAATTGATTTATCAATGGATGACATGGAAAAATATCACATTCGTCCGTTTAAAGAAAATATTGATTGCGAAATGATAATGGCAGCGCATTTGCATTGTTCTTGTTTTGACAAAGATGTGATACCATCTTCTTTAAGCAAAAATGTTATAGGATATTTGAGAAATATTTTGAACTATCAAGGTGTAGTAATCTCTGATGATATGGTTATGAAAGGTGTACAAGATTTTGGCAGTGTCGAAGCTTGTAAAATGGCAATTCTTGCTGGTGTAGATATGTTTATTTTTCGTGATGCCGATGAAAATGCAATAAATACAATAGAAGAAATTGCAAAACTTGCAGAACAAGACTCTGAACTTAAAAACGCAATAATGAATTCTAATAAAAGAATAGAAAAATTAATAAAGAAAATTTAAAAATTTATGTTAAAAAAATGGCAGAATGATAAATCATTCCGCCATTTTTAATTTATAAAAAACTAACTAAGCTTCAGTTGAAGCTGCTTTTTCAGCATCAAAACATTCTTTACACAACACATCTCTACCTTGAGTAGGATTGAAAGGTACCTGAGTTTGTTTTCCACATTTTGCACAAACTGCATCGAACATTTTCTTTTTACCTCTGTGTTGTTGTTTTTTTAGTTTTCTGCAATTAGCGCATCTTTTTGGCTTATTTGTTAAACCTTTTTCTGCATAAAATTCTTGTTCCCCTGCAGTAAATACGAATTCGCTACCACAATCTTCACAAATAAGCGTTTCATCTTGGTACATGACTGATTCTCCTAAATAATTATAACCGTAACGCTAAAATAACGTCATGCCTTATTCTATACTTTTTTTTAACTTCCGTCAAGCCTTACTTTTTCTTTACTAAAAAGAAAAAGTAAGCAAAAAGAAAAGACCACTGGGTCGGCTACTTGATAGAAACGACAAAATCACATAAAAACTACCAGCTCCGCCTCAAAGAATTACCTACAGGTATGGCGCATCCCATCTCCTCGGGGGAGGGTAGAATTTGTTAACGAACGTTAGTGAGTTTAGAAATTCGGGTGGGGGCTAATTAAAAAAAACAAAAGGTGCATCAAATGCACCTTCAACTTTTAAAATTATTAAACTTATTTACCCGTAGAACCAAAACCGCCGTCACCACGTTCTGTTTCTGATAGTTCCATCACTACTTCTATCTTAGCTTGTTCATAACGTGCAATTACCATCTGGGCAATTCTTTCATCCGGTTTTATTGTGTATGGCTCATTAGAAAGATTTACAATAGGAATACAAACTTCACCACGATAATCTTCATCAATTGTGCCAATACAATTAATAAGACTAATACCATGTTTTATTGATAAACCAGAACGAGGACGAATTTGTGCTTCGTATCCGTGTTCTAATTCGATTTTTAAACCGGTTGGAATTAATCTTCTCTCCAGCGGTTGTAATGTGATTTCTTCATCAATTGCTGCACACAAATCCATGCCAGCAGCACCTTCTGTTTTATATTCTGGCACAAAACGATTGTGTGGCATTCTAAAAATCTTTAAAATCATATTTTCTCCCCAAAATTTTCCTTATAAAAATAACCTATTGACGGCTAAGCTGTAATAATAGTTTTTCCATCAACAACCTGCTTAGGGAAAATTGTAAGTGTTTCGATTCCCATAGACTTATCTAATTTTTTATCAACAACAGGATTGGCTTTTTGAGCCTTCTCTATAGCTTCTACATTACCATTCATCATTGACATAAAACTGTTAGAATATTTAATAAATAAGTTCCTTCTAGGATTAGAGCTATTAAGTGAAACTGATGATACGTTCATGCTATTTACCTTCCTTCTACGTTATTTATTGTCAAACAGTGACGAGGTTATGTCAATAAAAATATAACATTTGTAACGAAATATTTTTTATGCTAGAATTTTTTTATTGAAAATTTAATATCAAATTATGTTGTAGTGGCAAGGACTCCAGAAAAAGCTGACTCAATGTCGGGTTTTGAATGGAGGAAGGTGAGTTCGAACATAAGTGAGACGAGCCGTATAAAAACAATACCGATGCCGCTACAATCTAAAAATTTAATAATAAACTTGTCGTAGTGGCGGAATCGGTATACGCGCACGTTTGAGGGGCGTGTGGAGAAATCCTTGGGGGTTCAAGTCCCCCCTACGACATTATTTTTTAATTTTTATATTAGCCTTAAATACGACATTTATAACCTTTTATGAGTTTTGTTTATTTTTTATAAAAATCTAAATGTAACAAAAATTGTCATACTACCTTTTTTGTAATATGATATAGAAAGAGAGGTAGAAATGGATTTTTTTAGAGAACATAAAAAATTAATAGTAGGTCTTATTACTGTATCTTTTATAATTTGGACTGTTGGTATGGGATTATTAATTCTTCTTCCAAGTATGGGAAAGTAGATTAGTTGGGACGGTCAGAAGTGAAGAAAATATTAAGTATATTAATATTTTTAGGTATGTTGTTCAACACTTTTGCGAGTTGTAGTGTTTATGCTGCGCATACTCAAGATTTGGAAACAAAGAAGAAGCAAACTCGTGCAAAGATTAACCATTTAAAATGGTTAGAAAGTGTTGAAACAAATAAGCTTTATAAGAACCAACAAAAATTAGAAAATGCAAATAATGATTTGCAGCAGTCTAAAACACAAATTGTTACTGCACAAAGAGAACTTAGTGGAATGCAGGCTCAATTGGATAGAGCAGCTGCTGAGTATAGTAATTTGAATAGTGTTCTTGCTATTCATATTAGAAAAGTCTTTAAGTCACAAAGAAAAGCATTTTTTGAGCTTTTAATAACATCTGAAGACATAAATATGCTTGTTGATAGAGTTTATTTTCAAAAAATAATTCTTAAAGAAGATTATGCAAGAATGAATGCTGCAAAACGTAAAGCACAAGAAATTGCAATGCTTAAATATAATATTGAAGCTAGAAAGCGTAATTTGGAACGTTCGGTTGCTTCAATAAATTCTCAAAAAGCTTATATTGATAAAGCTATCGCAAAAAATGAAAGTATGATAAATAAATTAAGAACAGACCGTGTTGCTTACCAAAGGGCGGAAAGGGAATTGGCGAAACAATCTGCAAGCATTGGTTCTTATATTAATAGAACAGCAAAGGATAAAGATGTACAAGTAGCATCAGGCTTTATAAAACCAATACAGGGACGTATAACTTCACCTTTTGGTTGGAGAACGCACCCTATATTTAATAGTAAATCTTTCCACTCCGGAGTTGATATAGGTGGTCCAAATTTGGGAGCGATAAGAGCATCTAATTCCGGTAAAGTCATCTATTCCGGATGGTATGGCGGTTATGGAAAAGTTGTTATTGTAGAACATGGTATTGTGAATGGTAAACCAATTACAACCCTCTATGCACATATGAATTCGACAGCTGTTTCTAACGGTCAGAGGGTTACGAAAGGTCAAGTTCTTGGGTACGAAGGAACAACCGGATATAGCACAGGACCGCATTGCCATTTTGAAGTAAGGGTAAACGGTCAGCCAAATAATCCGTTAAATTATATATAATAGGAATTTTAAAGTTGAAGAAAAGGTTAATAACATTACTATCAATATCTCTAATAACTGCAAATATGGCATTTGCGGATTATTCTTTTGTTGATTCATCTGATTTTACAGGAGATGCATTCTTTATGCCTCCTTATTCTCAAGAAAAAACAACAGATGAGCAAACATCAACCGGACCAAATCGGAATCCTTCAACACCTCCTGTAAAACGTTTACGTTTGGCTATTAAAAAGAAATTAAAAGAGCGGCATGAAAAAAAATCAGAGTTAGCACCAACAGCGCCGGACGAGGTTTATTCTGCCGGTGCGGAAACTTCTGAATATGCGTCTAAGGATTTGAAAGAAGAATTTGATGATACAATGATGCCGGATGGATTTGAAGCAGATGACGAGTCTGTTGCGGAACAAGGCAAGAAACATTTTTGGCAGAGAAAATCAAAGGCTGAAAAAAATGCGGTAGAGCCGGAAGATACAGAAAGTATCATTCTTGATTGCGAAAGGATTGATTATGATACAAATGCTTATTGTATGATTGCTTCAGGTAACGCAAGTGTTGATTTTGTAAAGCAGGAAACAACTGTTAAGGCTGACAAAATTACTTATGATCGTATGAATAATACAATTAAGGCAGAAGGTAATGTAAGAATTCTTAAGAATGGTCAGGTTATAAATGGTGAGTACATTTTTGTTGATATGAATGAAGAAAATGCACTTATAGAAAAACCTATTACACAAACTGATACAATTGAAATCAAGGCTCAAAAAGGTTATGTTTATGGGGATAAAATTGTTCAAGAAAATGGTTCTATTGTTGTAGATCAGAGCTTTCCTATTAATTTTCGTTCTGTAGGTAATGGTCCTTGGATGTCCAGTATGATTACTCCAGAAGTAGAGCCAATTCCTGGTGACAAGGATAATCGTATTATTCGTTTGCAGACAAAAGATATAAAAATTTCTCAAAAAGGTGATTTAGAAATTATTGCATTAAAGAAAGCTTCTGTTTTTAAGGGGCAGAGAAAAATTTTAAAAATACCTGCTTTAAAAATTTATACTAATAAAAATTTTGATTTTGTAGAAACGAACTCTTGGGAATTAGGTTCATTAAGAGGCTTGGGTATGTATGTTGGTCCGGGGTTTGTATTTGAAGTTCCAGGAGGTTCTGTATTAAAAGCAATTCCGATGTTAAATTATAATCATGGTTTTGGCATTGGTGGTGTTGCAAGATATAGTAGTGCTTCAAACTGGACTCAGGCTGCTTATGGTACTGCTGACAGTAAATTCCTTATCAGAGGTAAACAAGATTTGGATGACCACTTATATTTGCAATATGCAATGAATGATTATATGAGAGAGTGGTGGTTAGGTAGACGTCGTCCTAAATACGGTGCAAGCCTTGTTTATGATAATACTTATGGAAGTAAAGATTTTCTATTAAAAGGCAGAACTTCAACTTTTAGACATAGAATTGATTTAGGTTATTACCAAGATATTGAATCAGATGGCAATTTCAAAAAATTACAGGGGTCAGGTTTGGGAACGATAAGAGCGAGATATATGGCGCAAGCAGACCAAAATATATTTAGTTTTAGAGATGAAGAACATCAAAAATCTATAAGTTTTGATATTAGTGCACAAGGTGCTGTTTCTTTATATGGTACCGGTGATACTCAGGTTATTGGTCGTATTGGTCCTATTTTGCATACTCAATATAGACGTTGGATGCAAGATATTGGTTATTATCAATCTGTGTACAGAGATGATTCTCCTATGCCGGTATTTGATGCATATCGTTATGGTAAATCTAATGTGTATTTAAGAGAATACTTTAGATTAAATAAATACATGACAGTATCCTGGTTTGGTTCTATAAATTTATCAGGAGATTCTCCTAACGATAGGTCTTTTCAAGAAAATGCATTTTATATTTCATTTGGACCGGATGATATAAAATTTAGTTTAGGTTATGACTTTATACGTGAAAATACATTTTTCTTAGTAGAAGTTATGATGGATGCTAAGGGCTCAAAATTGGATTACGAAAGATTAGAAATTAAGCAGGATAAGAAAGCTCAGAAAAAACAAGATAATTCTGATGAAGATAAAGAAGATAGCAGTGATTTTCAACAATCGCGAAAAGCTCCTGTGTTGCAGCATGCAGTAGTAGAAGATGTAAAGAATATGGAAGATGTTTTATAAAAATAAGCTAAAAAAACAAATTATTAAATATGGAAAAATGTGCGGTGATAAAAATTATACTCCAGGATATTCCGGAAACATATCGGCACGTTATAAAGATGGTATGTTAATAACAACATCCGGTTCATCAAATGGTTATTTAGAAAAAAAACATATAGTAAGAACTGATTTTGAGGGAAAATCTTTGGAAAAAGGTAAAAAGCCTTCTAGTGAAAAGTTTTTACATATTGAAATTTACAAGAAAAGACCTGAAATTAATTATATAATTCATGTTCATGCGCCATATTTGAGCAGTTTTGCTTCTGCCGGAAAAGATTTAATGGAGCCAATTATGGCAGAGAATGTTTTTTATTTTGGCGGAATACCTCTAGCTGATTACGCCCTACCATCTACTATGCAATTGGTAGAAAATACTGTACAATTTTTTGATAAGTATGATGCTGTACTTATGGCAAATCACGGTTTTGTTGTGGCATCAAAAACAATAGAGGATGCGTATATGAAATTGGAGTTGGCAGAATCTTATGCACAAGTAGTTTTGAATACTGAAATTTTAGGTGGAGCCAAAAGGCTTACTGAGGTTGAAGCAGATGAAATTCTAAAGTTGCGCTAAAATGTAATGCTGAAAACGGATATATGTATATATTTGAGTTGTTTATAAAATGGTTGAATAAAAATAAAAGAGGTGCCGGAGCAAATCCGGATGGGATTTTTCGAGAAACCTTCAAACCGGAAAAAGATGAGGCTATTGATTGTAAACATAGTTTTATGCCGGTAGATAGTACAGGAACCGTTCTAGCTTGTACTAAGTGTGGTTTTGTAGTAAAAAAGAATGAGAACTATAAAGGGTAATTTATGACAAAATTTTTAGATTTTATATCATCAAAACGTTTTAGAAATATAATGTGTTTTATATTGTTTACTTTTTTAATGGCTGTAACAATTTCATCACAGAATTATTTTTTCCAAAAAGTTATAGAAAACGGAATTAGTAAAAAAGATATAGTTGCTCAAAAAGATATCAAAGTCATTGATACTAAAAAAACCGAACAACATAAAAAAGAAGTTGCTCAAAGTGTAGAGCCTATTTTAACTCAAGCAGAAGACGAATTTATTGCAACAAGCCTTGTTACTCTCCATAATTCTGTTAAAAAAATCCGTGAAAAAAATGTTAGCGATGAAGTAAAAAAAGAAGAATTAAATGTATTGTTTGACGAATCCGGTAAAAAAGGATTGGTTGAATTTTTACTAAAGGCAAATGATGATGATTTACAAAGAGTTTTTGATAAAGCTAAAATTACTCTAACTTCTGTATTAAATGTTGGTATTTCATCCAAGGATTTTGAAAATAATAATGTAAGTGCAATTATAAGGAAGAATTTACCCAATAATGTTCCAAGATATCAAGGCTCATTGATTACAGGTATTCTAAATCAGATTATTGTGCCAAATTTGGTGGTGGATGAGTTTGCAACAGAGATAGCCAAAAAGAACGCTCAAAACGCAGTAAAGCCGTACGAAGTAGTGTTTAAAAAGGGTGATAAAATTGTATTTGAAGGTGAACCTGTTACAAAATTAAAACGTGATGCTCTAAGAGCTGCCGGATATAATGTATTAGAAGTGAATTATGGTGGTATTCTTGGTATATATATTCTTGTAGCATTTTTTACTTTTGTATTTTTGCAATATGAAAGAAACTTTGAAAAACAATATTATGACGCTAAAAATATGACAATGGCAGCTTCATTTACTCTTGTGCTGGCATTTCTTTCTGCGTTATTACCGACGGGATTTTGTCCTTATATAATCCCGATACCTGCATATACGATATTAATGTCTATTTTTACGACACCAAGAAATGCGTTTTTTGCTTCAACTATTGTGCTTGCACTGATTGCAATTGGAATGCACTGGAATATTGAAGTTGTAGTATCATTTATGCTTTTGAATACGGTTGTTATGACTGCTGTTTCAAAACTTAAATTCTCAAAGCGCTCTGATTTACTTATTGTAAGTGCAAAAATTTCTCTTGCCGGAATTTTAATCGTAGGTAGTATATATTTCTTAGAAAAATATATGATGGATATTGATAACCTACTTATTTTAAAAGATTTAGGATGTTTGGTGGCAAACTGTTTTGTAATAAGCGGTGTTCTTCTGTTAGGATTACTACCGATAATAGAAAATATGTTTAGAATAATGACTCCGTATGGTTTGGCTGAACTTGCTGATCATAATCAAGAGTTGTTAAAAAGATTGATGCAAGAAGCTCCGGGGACGTTTAATCATAGTTTAACAGTTTCTCACCTTTGTGAAAACGCAGCTGAAGCAATCGGTGCTAATCCTGTTTTAGCAAGAGTTGGAGCTATGTATCATGATATAGGTAAATTACTCAGACCAATGTTCTTTGTAGAAAACCAATCTTTTTATGGTATTGAAAATCCGCATAAAGCTTGTACGCCAAGATTTAGTAAAATGCTTATTACTGCGCACCCTAAAGATGGTGTTGAATTAGCAAAAGATGCGCATTTGCCGCAAGTTATAAATAATTTTATTTTGCAGCACCATGGTACAAGTCTTGTTAGTTATTTTTACAATGAAGCATTAAAGGAAGAAGGGGCTGAAAATGTTAATGAAGAACAATTTAGGTACCCTGGTCCAAAACCTAATATGAAAGAAACTGCAATTCTTATGATTGCTGATGCTGTAGAATCAGCAGTGAGAGCTGCGAAAAATCCTTCTAATGAAGAAATTGATGCAATTATTAATAAAATCATAAAAGAACGTTTAAATGACGGTCAATTGTCTGATTCTCCACTAACGCTAAAGGATTTAAAGACTATAGCGGAAACCTTCTCAAGAATGCTAAGAGGAATGCACCATAAACGTATTAAGTACCACAATGATTTGGTTCAAGAGTTGGATAAGAATAAACATAGCCATGATATTTTGACTACATCTTTGGATAAGGACTTGGAATCAAAGGTAAAAGAGTTGGAAAATAAGAAAAATGACAAGAATTAATATTTTTACAGAAAATATCTTTGATGGATGGAATGTAGATGAAAAAGATGTAATAGATAGAACAAGGGGGCTTTTAGAGTATTATATCCAAAACCTGAAAGAAAGTTCTTGCCTAAATGATAAAGAATACGATTCAATAACTTTAGATATTGTGTTTTGTGATTCTAATAAAACGCAGGAGCTTAATCGAGATTACAGAAATAAGGATTATCCGGCGGATATAATAACATTTGCAATTTTTGCGGATGATGAAAATAGCTTTATTTTTGACGGTGATATAAATTTAGGTGAAATTGTGATTGCTCTGGATAAGGTAATTGCCGGCGATAATCGTGATATAAGTCATTCTAAAAATAAAGAACAAGAATTATTTTTTTTAATAAGTCATGGACTTATGCACTTGTTAGGATTTGACCATCAGAGTGAAGAGGAATACAATTTTGTTATAGAAGAACAAAGAAAAGCTTTGGAGAGTATTGGGTATGACAAAATTTAAAGCACAAGGTTTTAATAATACATTCAAGAATGCGAGAAAAGGTTTTAGGCTGGTTTTAAAGAGCGAATTAAATATAAGAATCCATGTTGCAATTGCGTTTCTTGTTATATTTTTGGCATTAATTTTAAAATTTTCTGCATTAGAATTTTGCATTCTTTTGTTTGTAATAGGACTTGTAATTGTAGCTGAAATGCTGAATACCGCAATCGAATTTACTTTAGATTCTATTTATCACAATAGATATTCAAGAATGGTTGGCATGGCAAAGGATATTTCTGCCGGAGCTGTCATGTTCGCAACAATCATCAGTATTCTGGTTGGTGTGATTCTCTTCGGTAGTAAGTTCTTGGGACAATTTTAAGAATTTAATAGTGTTGCCATTTGAGAAACATTTTTTTCTTCTTCGAGTGGAATTGTAAATGTAAATATGTTTGTATTAATTCCATCAGTAGAAGCATAAATCTCTCCTTTGTGGCTTTCGATGATTTTTTTGCATAAATATAAGGCAATACCGTGTCCTATTGTCGAATATTTTGGTGCATTGTCTAATGTTTTATCAAACATAGTCATGCATTCTCTTTCTGATAATATAATACCTTTGTTAATGATTTTAAAATGAGCACAATTATCATTTTTTTCTACCGAAACAATTACCTGTTGTGATTTGTTTGAGTACAATATTGCGTTTGATATAAGATTCATTAATACAGTTTTCAAATCTTCTCTATCAGCTTCAATTATTAAAGAATCTACATTGTGCATGTCTAAAAGAAATGTTATATCTTTTTCTTTTGCATTATTTTGCATATTTTCAAAAGTTTCTAAAATTAGCTCCGGAATATTGATTTTTTCATAAAGTGGGTGTTTTTGTCCATTTTCAAATCGATAAGCTTTAAGAACCATAGATATCATTTCAAGAATATACTTACAAGAATTTTCTATTTGTTGTAAAAGTTCGTTCTGCTCAGAGTTTATCTCTCCCATTGTACCGTTTTTGATAAGCTCTAAACCACGCAACTGTGCTAAAGTTGGTATTTTTAAATCATGAATTAGAGTTTCTATAAAATATTCTTTTTGACGCTCGATTTCTTTTTCAGCCTCCATATTTTCATACATTACCAGTAAATATTGAACATTGCCATCCTCGTCATAAACCGGAGCTTTATGCACACGAGCCCAAAACATTCTGCCACGGAAAGATATTTTACGTTCAATAACAACAGGCTTACCGGTTTTGTAAATTTCAAGTTCTTCTTCACGTACGAAATCAAGATATTCTTTTTCATACGCATCTTCCAATGTCATTTCATTAAATTTTTTGCCATCAGTTACAATCATTTTTTCAAAAGAAGAACTACCAACAATAAGTTTGTTGTTCAAATCTTTCATAAATGCATACATCGGCATATTATCAAGCATACAACGGAATTGCTCACTGGTTTCTCTTGCTTCTTTTGTTATTTTATATATTTCTGTAATGTTATTAATTACGACAATAAAACCACTTAAAGCTTTATTATATTTGCAAACTGGAATCATTAAAATGTTAAAAATGCCTTGTTCGCCACTTGGTAAATAAAATTTTTCTAAAAATTGCATTGACTTACCACTATTATAAGCATTTTTACTTTTAAGATATACTTCATCCATAACTTGTTTTACCCGATAATCCTCTTTTAATAGGTATTTAAGTAAAACTTGTGTTTTTTGATTTTCTACATCTTGAGGTCGAATATTAAACGTATTGCAAAAAGTTTTATTACAAGTTTTTATATTATGTTCTAAATCGTGATATAGAATCATCTCTTTTGAAGAATTAAACATCAAATTTAAAAGATTAATTTGAGAATTTAGCTCTCTTTTTATATATCGTTGTAATTTTATATGTTTAAGAAGGTATATAAGCACAATTAACAAAACACAGATTAGTGCTAATATATCATCTGTCGTTTTGTATAAAACGTAGAGTGACACACTAAAGACTGTTAAGCTTATTAAATCCTTTATTATACCCATATTTATGTCTCATTCTAACTTGTTTATTAATATTACATTATAATTTAGTTATTATATATTACCTATGTGGGTAAAGAATTGATGAAAGTTTTGTGCATTTTTACGTTGTGTACTCGCAAAAAATCAACTTTTTTTTCTATTAAAGGGTAAGAATAAGCTAGTGTTAGTGCGTCTTTTAGAGATATTTCGGAAGTCGGAACTCCTAATATTCTTTTTCTGGAAATTCCAATCATAACCGGACAATTTAAACCATAAAAATCATCTATACTGTCTAATATTTTCAAATTGTCCAAACGAGATTTACCAAAACCAATTCCCGGGTCAATGATTATATTGTTTATACCGGCCTCTTTTGCATAATCAACTTTATTTTTTAAGCCAGAAAAGATTTCATCTATTAGATTAGTATATACAGGTTCTGAATTTGGAGTTCCTTTTGAATGCTGTAGTATTATACCGGCATTATATTTAGAAACAACATTTAAAATCTTAGGATCGTATTCTGCTCCGGATACGTCATTAATAATATTTACACCTAGATTTAATGCAAAGTCTGCAACATCGGAACTTCTCGTATCAACACTTATTGGAAGTTTGCCGTTAAATTCTTTTTGTATAAATTCTAACACCGGTTTTAAACGTTTTATTTGTTCTTCAAAACTTACTGCGACAGAATTTGGGCGTGTGCTCTCTGCACCAATATCAACCATGTCAGCGCCGTCTTCAAATAGTTCTACAAGTTTTTTTATCGCAATCTGCGGTTCGTTATAAAGTCCTCCATCTGAAAAAGAATCCGGTGTAACATTTAAAATCCCAACAATTTTTGTTTTTCTTAACGAAGGCTTTAAAAAATCTTCAATTTCTTTTGCTAAAATTGCTAATTTGAATGGTTGCGATTTTAATTTCTCTGAAATTTTTAATAACTGAGAATAACTTCCACATAAAATTACGTCAGATTTTTCAATGTTTCCTGTTATAACATTTCTATTAATTGCACAATCTGCACCAAAAATAAGAGCTGTTTGTTTAAGAATATTAGCTTGTGCCAAAGACAAATTATAAATTTTTATATTTTTATGTCGGAATTTTTCCGCTATTTTATTTCTATAAGAAGAATCAAATTCAATAGAAGCCAATTCTTCTTGTATATTATTATATTCAACTTGACGTAATAAGAAGTTACTCATGTTCTGATTTTATCATAATAAAAGATATAGTGAAACAAAATGTTACTCGACAAAAATAAAACTATATGACATAATATTATTACTCTATATAGATGTTTATTTTGTTCCTACATTTTTATAAATAGGGAGAGTAAGCTCTA
This sequence comes from uncultured bacterium, assembly GCA_900549855.1. Lineage (GTDB taxonomy): Bacteria > Cyanobacteriota > Vampirovibrionia > Gastranaerophilales > Gastranaerophilaceae > CAG-196. The sequence goes on from URPS01000001.1 coordinate 103,622, forward strand.
TAATACTTGAAGTATACCTGCCGATTTAAAATCGCCAGCAGGAAACGGATTTATTTAGGCACTCACCCACCTGCGAGACATTGCAGGTAACAAAATCGCATTTATATAGAGTAACATTAGAGGGCGGATGCAAAGCATCCGCCCTCTAATTCTTTAAATTAAATTTTTAATTCCTTCTTCAATTCTTCTAACTTTTCAATAGAATTTGTTTCAAAATAAATTCTCAAAAGAGGTTCAGTACCGCTCGGTCTTACTAGAATTTTAGTTTTGTCACCAAGCATCAATTTTACACCATCTTTTGTATCAATATCAGTTACATCATATGTTGATACTTTTGTTAATGTTTTAGTTTTGTCTAATATTGGTTTTATTTCAGCTTTATTGTTAAGTTTTAAATCTATTCTATCTGTATAAAATTTTGCACCGGCGATATTTTCAATTTCTTCTTGAAGTTCTACAAGGGATTTTTCAGTTTCAGCCATTGTTTCTAATATAAGCAAATTAGCCAAAAGCCCGTCTTTTTCCGGAATATGTCCTTTTATGCTTAAACCGCCTGATTCTTCACCGCCAATTATTACATCGTTTTTGCGCATAGCTTCACCAACATGTTTAAATCCGACAGCTGTTTCTATTACAGGAATTCCGAGTTTTTTTGCTACGTTATCAATCAATAAGCTAGAACCAACAGTCTTAACTACACTTCCGGTATATCCTTTAGCCTGCAAATGTTTTAGTAGAATTGCAATTATAATATTTGGAGATACATACTCTCCATTCTCATTTATAATTCCAAACCTATCAGCATCGCCATCATTAGCAAGTCCAATTGCGTTTGGCGTCGCTTTAACCTGTTCAATTAGCTCTTTTAAATATTTAGGTTTTGGATCCGGCATTCCGCCACCAAAATTCGAATCGTGAAACATGTGTAAAGCAGAAAACTTAATATCATTTTCTTTTAATAAAGTATCAAAATACCCAATTGATGCTGAATATAAACCATCAAAAATAATATTTGTTTTTAATTTTTTTATTGCATTAATATCAATAAGTTCTAATAAATGTTTATTATATTTTGTATCAAAATCAACTTTTTTTATAGAACCAGAAATTGCATTTTTCTTAAATTTTTTATCAATATTCGCAACTATTTCATCAGTGATTTCAGCAGTCGCAGGCCCTGCATAATCCGGAATAAATTTCATTCCTAAATATTCCGGTGGGTTGTGTGAAGCTGTAAACATAATTGCACAGCCATTTTCAACTAACGCATTATAAGCTAAAACAGGAGTTGGAACTATTCTTGAAGAATATAAAACTTCAAAACCGTATTCCTTAAGCAAATTAGCACAAAACAAAGAATACTCATCCGCCATATTTCTAGGATCATAACCGATGAGAATTTTTTTATCAAATCCAAAATTCTCTGAAACATACTTACCTATAGCAAGCGTAACACGCTCTACATTTTCTTTCGTAAAATCCTTATTTAATACTGCTCTCCAGCCATCAGTTCCAAATGTAATTCCCATTTATTTTAACCCATTCTCATATATTTGTGTGCTTCTTCTTGAATTTTTTGTTTTCTTATATATTCTATAACCGCCTTTTCTTCCGGAGTTTTTCTTCTGAACTTATCTAAGAAAAGTACTTTCATAATACCTCTGCCAATTTTAGAAAACAAAGGAATTCCAGAAGCTTTTGGAGCCTCCACTTGAGGTAAAAGCTCCAAATTTTCACTGGCTAATTTGCCAAAAGCCTTAGAAGCATTCTTGAAATCTTTATAATTCCCACTCATAGCCGCAAACATTTTATCAGTTGCGTACTAAGATAGCTGTCTAACGACAGGATTAATGCTTTCTACTTTCATTTTATATTTCCCTTAATTTACCCCTAACTTATTTTGCTTGTGTCCATCTTACGCCCATTGGGTCGATAGCAAAGTCAGTTCCTTGTTCTGTAGTAGAAAATTTAATAGGAATTCTAGCTGTTCTTGTGCAAGCTTTTACAGTCCAAACTTCTTCCCAATTGCCATTATTTTTAGGTTTTACTACTTCTGTATTTGAAATAGAATATTCCTGACAATCTGCAGTTGCTATTCTTAACCCATATGCATATACAGGAAATAACATTTCAGATTGCAATCTTCCGTCAGTAAGCGTTTTTCCGGGAACAGGAACTTTTGTGTCATAACTGTAAGCAAAAGCTACAGTTGTAGCCATTAATGCTACTAAAGTTAATAATAAACCTTTTTTCATATTCTATACCCTTTCTTGATAATTATATTATTATAATATTTATAATTTGTTTACTTGTCAAACATTTGCTTAATGCCGTCAACAGAACTCAATATTCCGGTAGCTTCATAAGGCATGTAAACAACTTTATTATCCTTGCCACTGGTTATAGCTTCCATTGTTTCCAAGTATTTCATTGCAATTAAGTACTTGTCCGGTTGACCTTTATCAGCAAGAGCATTGATAATTCTTTGTATTGCTTCTTTTTCACCATCAGCTTCTAAAATTCTAGCTTGAGCAACACCTTCTGCTCGTAAAATATTAGCTTTCTTTTCACCTTCAGCCCTATTAATAGCAGCTTCTTTTTCCCCTTCTGCTTTAAGCACGGCTGATTTTTTCAAACCTTCAGCTTCTAAAATAGCAGCACGTCTGTCACGTTCAGCTTTCATTTGTTTTTCCATCGCAGATTGAATATCAGCAGGAGGAATGATGTCTTGAAGTTCAACTCTGTTAACTTTTACGCCCCATTTATTGGTAGCATCATCCAATATAGCACGCAATTCATGGTTAATTTTATCTCTTGAAACTAAACTTTCATCCAAGTCTAATTGTCCAACAAGGTTTCTTAAGTTAGTTTGAGTCAACTTTTCAATAGCTTCAGGTAAATTTTGGATTTCATAAACAGCTGATTTCGGATCTACTATTTGAAAATATAAAAGAGCATTAATACTAATAGATACATTATCTTTTGTGATAACATTTTGTCTTGGGAAATCATAAACAGCTTCTCTTAAGTCAATTTTAGTTCTCTTTTGAATTACAGAATATGAAGAACCATCAAAACTTTTTTGTGTAATCTTCCAGTCAATAGCTCGTGGGGCTTCAATAACAGGAATTATAAAATTAAAACCTGATTGTAGAACTCTATCAAATTTACCCAAACGCTCTATTATAACAACTTCCGCTTGTTGAACGATAACAACACCTTTTGATACAAAAAGTATTGCAAGTGCAATTAATAATACTGATAATGAAATCATATAAAACTCCTATTATTTCTCTACAAACATAATTAAGCCGTCATTTCTCACGATTTTAACATCGACTCCTGCAGGAATAGATTGTTCTCCTAAGCATCTTGCTTCCCAACGTTCACCGTAAATAGTAATGACACCTCTATCTTTTGTTACTTCTTCCGTAACTTTTGCTACTTTGCCGATATATTTACCTTCAATTCCGGTTTCAGTGTCCTTTGAATTTCTTCTAAGTAAAATCGGTCTTAAGAAAACAAAAGATATAAAAGAGAAAACGAAAAATATTAGAACAAGCGCAAAATGATTTAGTGTAACTAAAGATACAATTGCTGTAATAAACGCAGCTAAAGCAAAGTTTAAAAAGAACATGCTTGGCGTGAAAATTTCAAGTATTACAAATGCAATACCGACGACACATAAAAATTGCCACATTAACAATATAATTACTCCTCAATTAGTGAATTAATTTCTGCAACCATTTCATCAGGATTAAAACCATGAACTTTTGCACCAGCTTCAAGATTTTCAAAGTGTGCAGCAGCACAACCAATACAACCCATTCCATATTTTTGGAAAACTGCAACAGCTTCCGGATGAGCTTGTACGATTTCCATTATTCCCATTTCTTTAGTAACTTTTGCCATATTTAACCTCGCTTTCAAAACTTGACATATCCTAAATAATACTTAAATAAGTAGTGTTATTATATCATAACCACGAAAGGAATTAAATATGCAATTTATCAAAAATTTTTTCAAGCATGACTCTGTTATTGGACTTTGTGGGTTAAAGAAAAAAACGGAATATCAATACATAGAAGTTCCTAAAAGTTATAAAAAAACTTTTATTACAAATACAGAAAATAATTATTTGTTGATTTAATTAACAAAATATTTTTACAATTTGCAGTATCGAACAATTATAGTGCGTCATTACGAGAAACGTTAGTGACGTGGCAATCCAGATATTTAAAGATTTTATTATAGATATTTGCAAAAAAATAACCTGACTTCAAAAGAAATCAGGTTATTTTAAATATTATAGATAATTAAATCAATTATTCAATAATTTTATCTACAACACCGGCACCAACTGTTCTACCACCTTCACGGATAGCGAATCTCATACCTTCTTCGATAGCTACTGGGTTGATTAATTCAACTTCCATAACTACGTTATCACCAGGCATTACCATTTCACCATCGAATTTGATTGAACCAGTTACGTCAGTTGTTCTGATGTAGAACTGAGGTCTGTAACCAGGGAAGAATGGAGTGTGACGTCCACCTTCATCTTTTGTCAATACGTAAACGTTAGCAGTGAACTTAGTGTGTGGGTGGATTGAACCAGGTTTACATAAAACTTGACCACGTTGGATTTCAGTTTTATCAATACCTCTTAACAATGCACCAATGTTGTCACCAGCTTGACCTTGGTCAAGTTGTTTTCTGAACATTTCAACACCGGTAACTGTAGTTTTCTTAGTTTCGCCTAAACCAACTAATTCAACTTCGTCACCAACTTTAACAATACCACGTTCTACTCTACCAGTAGCAACTGTACCACGACCTGTGATAGAGAATACGTCTTCAACTGGCATCAAGAATGGTTTATCTAAGTCACGTTCTGGAGTTGGGAAGTATGTATCAACAGCGTCCATCAATTCCCAAATTTTATCAACCCATTTGTCTTCGCCTCTTTGAATGTTTGGATTAGCTTGAACAGCTTCCAATGCTTTAAGAGCTGAACCGTGGATAAATGGAATATTGTCACCATCGAATTCGTAAGAAGAAAGAAGTTCTCTTACTTCCATTTCTACTAATTCTAATAATTCTGGATCGTCAACCATATCGCATTTGTTTAAGAATACAACTAGGTTTGGAACACCAACTTGTCTTGCTAACAAGATGTGTTCACGAGTTTGAGGCATTGCACCGTCTGTAGCAGCAACTACAAGAATAGCACCGTCCATCTGAGCAGCACCTGTAATCATGTTTTTAACATAGTCAGCGTGGCCTGGGCAGTCAACGTGTGCGTAGTGTCTAGCATCTGTTTCATATTCTACGTGAGCAGTAGAGATGGTTATACCTCTTGCTTTTTCTTCTGGAGCAGCATCGATTTCATCGAATTTTCTAGCTTGTGCTTTACCAGCTGCAGCCATAACACCAGTAATAGCTGCTGTTAATGTTGTTTTACCGTGGTCAACGTGGCCAATTGTACCAATGTTAACGTGCGGTTTTGTACGTTCATACTTTTCACGTGCCATGAGATTAATCTCCTTCTTTGATTAAATATACTACGTTAACTTACTATACTAAGTTATATTATAATTCTAGTCTATAAATAATTTATGTCAATCGTTGTATCATGTTTTTGTTTATCTTTAAATTTGTGTATACAAAACTAAACAATTATTCTTTTAATATTGCATTTTTATTTGATTTACACTAATATAAAAAATTAAAAAATTAGGAGGTGTATATATGCGTATTTCGGCTATTCAAAATCAAGTTAATTATCAAAGAACTTTACCAAAAACTAACTCACACAGAGTTGCTAGTGTAAATCCTCAACAACAGCCTACAGCACCGTCATTTAAGGGTATGAACGGCGGCTTGGTAGGGTTAGGCACTGGCTCAATCGCTGGTTTATTAGGTGTTTGTGTACCTTTGATAGCTGGTGTATTTGCATTGCCGGTTGTTGTTGGTGGAGCGGTAATGGTTGCCGCAGGTCTTGGTGGAGCTGCTCTAGGGAGTGAAATTGAAGACAAGATTAAAGATACAAAAAAGACTAGATAAGAGAATTCTATTATTCTAAATTTATAGCAAAACGAGGCGAAAATTATATCGCCTCGTTTTTATTACGAACAAAATGTAAAACCTGATTGTAACGATTTTGTAACGATATAAATACAAGGTAGCAAATTATCTTTTCTCAATTTTTCTTCTAAAAAAAGGAGTATATTGTATGAAAATCAACAACATTCAAAATGCAAATCTATATTCTAATCAGAATTATTCTTTGCGCAAGAAGAATGATTATCCACTACCAACATTTACTGCAAAAAATGTTTCAGCGCCGACTAAAAAAGGTATAATGGGTACAATTGGTTTGGGGCTTATTTCATTAGGTGCACTAATGTTGAAACGTCCAAAGGATAAACTATTTGTAGAACCATCAGAATTAGAAAAGGAGTTAGAAGAAACCAAGGATAAGCTGGAAGATACAAAGTTTAAGTTAGAAAATGTTAAAAACAAATTATGGAAAGCGAACCGAGAGCTTGAAGCTTGGGAAAGCTCTGCTAACAATCCAACTAAAGTTGTTAAAGAATTCTTTAACTTTATGAATGCAAATCGTAGGCGTCCACATAGTTGTCGTTATAATAATGAACCTATCCTGCCATAGTACTAGATGTCTGTAGGCCTAGGAGTGCCCGACAATATTAAAATACGTTTTTATCAAGCAATGCTTGACCTACAATTTATTTACAAAAAAACAAGAAGTTGCTAAACAATTACAACTTCCTGTTTTTTTGAATTTAATTCTATTTAATTATTTTGCATCTTCTTTAATAACGATAAGATTTTTAACAATTTTCATTTTACAGGTAGGAAGGACAACCTCTGCCAACCCGTCTGCAATACTAATGATACTTCCGGCTTTTAAAGTTACATCTTCGCCTTTGTACTGAAAAGTGTAATCGTCTTTTCTGTCTGATCTGATTGTGATTTGATTGTTCATAGTCTAATCCTTCTTACTAATGTAATAAACCCCTTCCCTTGTTAGGGAAGGTTGGGATGGGTATTATAAAAATTTTAAATTGCAACCCACCCGTATTTGTACGGCTCAACAAAGTTTCGCCTACAACTACGACCTCCCTATCTATGGAGGTTTTGATTTAAACAAGGAATGGCAAAATAAATTCCACCATTCCTTTAAAATAATTATACTGACCACTTAAAATTAGTCAAATACATAACTGATAATTGCAGCTTCTCTAGCTCTTTTGATAGCTTTTGTTACCATTCTTTGGTGTCTTGCACAGTTACCAGTAACTCTGCGAGGAATGATTTTTCCTGCTTCTGTTAAGTATCTTTTAAGTTTTGCAGCATCTTTGTAATCGATAGATTCTACGTGATCTGCGCAGAATGAGCAGGTCTTACGTTTTTTTCTATCTTGTGCATCTTGTTTTGCCATTGTTTTATTGCCTTTCTAGCCTGTTTTTTATTTTGTCGTTAAGTCCGATGTCGTTAAGTCGTTAAGTTCGTTAGGGACATCACTTGCTCTAATTATGAGCTCTGTGTTTTCTTCTACCTCACCCTAACCCTCTCCTGCTAGGCGAGGGGACGCGCCAAACTTGTAGTTTTTACTTTGAGGCGGAACTTGTAGTTCTAAAGCCATTTTGTAGCTTCCACCAAGCAGCCGACTCAATGTCTACGCGCGTTCTTTTTATTACGTCTAATTGGTAGTTTCCACTTCGAGGCGGAACTTGTAGTCCTAAAGCCATTTTGTAGTTTCCACCAAGCAGCCGACCCAATATCTACGTGCGTAGCACCTAGAATGGGATTTCTTCTTCTCCGATTAACTCATCAGAGAATTCATCCTGTGAAAATTTCACAATATCTTCACCGGAATCAGATGATTTAGCAGAGCTGGAAGCCGGAGCCGCACCACCCATTTTTTCGATAGCGTTTGCATCAATTTCGAAAATTCTTCTTTCAGCACCACTATCATTTTTTACAGTAGTAATCTGAAGTCTGCCTTCAACAAGTACTCTTTCGTCTTTAGATATTTCAGAAACTACTTCATCCAAAGCCGCACGTCTAACCACAACTCTAATTAACATTTCTTCTCTATCACCAATATTAAGTACAAAAGATGATACAGGAACATTGTTCTGTGTAAAACGTTTTTCTGGTGCTCTAAATACTGTACCTGTTACAACTGCCTTCGCTAATGCCATTTTTTTAACTTCACTTTCTAGATTACTTTTTATCTACACATATTTTGTATTAATAACTACAAACTTTCTTTGTTCTTACCTTTACAAAATATTGCCTGACGTCGACTGTTTTTTAACTTCACTTTCGAAGATTTATACTATACAGTTTGAGCCTTTTTAGCTTCTTCCATAAACATAAATCTAAGAACGTTTTCGTTCAATTTCAAGCTTCTTTTGAAATCTACTACAGCTTCAGAAGGAAGTGATACGATAATAGTTGCAAAGAAACCATCTCTGTAACCTTGTACATCATAAGCTAATTTCTTACGTCCCATTTTATCAACAGAAGATACAGAACCTTTGTAAGATTTAACTTCTTCAGAAATTTTATCTACAACTTTGTCTAATTCTTCTGAATCAAGACTTGGTTTAAAAATAGTCAACAATTCATAATTTTTCATAATAATATTTCTCCTTATAGAACCATGCTATCATAAACAGCGGGAATGTAAAGAGGTCGAATAAGTGCCTATGTTATCAAATATTTGCAACTAAAAGTTATCCCAAATCAATAGTCATAAACTTATATTTAAAATCATTGATTGTATTCATAAGCTCTACAAATTCGGCATATTTAGTTGTATGTAATGCTTTTGATAACTCTACAGCTTCTAAAAAATCTATATGAAAGCTGTCATCACCACGTTCCGTAATCTTAATCATTCCGGTGTCTTCAAACATTTCTAATATAGTTTCAACAACATCACCTGTGATTCCAAGCGCAGAAGCGGCTCTTTCCAAATTAAAATCACCTTCTAGCGTGTTACAAGTGTATCTTATCATGCCGGAAAAGGTCTTTAATAATAGTTCTTCATTATACTTGCCTTTTTGGTAATTCATATAATGAATTGAATCCGGTGAAACAGTAGCCATAAGGTTTTGCATAACATCGTCATCTGCCGGATAATCAAAAAACATCAATACATCGCTTTTTTGAGCCGTTTTTCTATTTACAATATGTTCGCAAATATTTTTGAATGGTTTTAACATTTCCATAATGCTTCTATCTTCCACAAAAGCGCAAATAGAATGTTTTGATGTTTTTATATAATCGTTAACCTGTGCTAAAATATTTGTTTTTTTTCTATGGTCGTAAACCTTTTGTTTTGATGTTTCTTCTTCAACTAAAGCATCTGAGTGAATATCTTTTAGTATCAATTGAACAGAAGTTACACCATTGAAAGTGTTAAGCTGCGGAGCAAACGCTATATCCAGCCTGTCGCCTTGAATAAGCGGAATATCTCCTCTTGACCACCATACACAATCTACTGTTCCGGTAGGAGTTTCTACTGTTAATTTTAAGTGGTCTTTTGTAGAGCCCATAAGTTTTTTCTGTTTGAGTACTAAATTTTTTACCACAAATGTTGGTGATGGGTTTGACATTCCAAAAGGTTCTAATTGTGAAATTGTTTCTACTAAATCGACATCAACATCACTTATAGATAATTCCATATCGACATCTATTGAAGGATTTAACTTTTGTCCGTTCAACATTTCATCAACAGTTTTATTAAGAGCTTTTTTTATTGTTTCAAAAGAAGCTTTTTCTTCTGAAAACGCAAAACCACCTGCCATTTGGTGTCCGCCAAAACCCTCTAAGTATTCAGAAATATTAGAAATTATGTCATAGAGATTCAGCTCTTTTACCCCACGAGCTGAACAGCGGAATGTTTTTGTTTCTTCATTATAATTCATTATGAATGTTGGCTTATAGTATTTTTCAACAAACTTTGAAGCGACAATGCCAATGATTCCAATGTGCCATTCTTTTGAAAAAAGCACAATTGCATTATCTCGGCTTCTGGAGTTTTTCCAGATTTCGTCAGCTTCAGCAAATGTATTGGCACACATTTCTTGTCTTAATTTATTAAAGTTTTCTAATGAAATTATTGCCATTTCAATTTCTTGCTTGTTTTCAGAAATCATTACTTTTATTGCAGAATCAACGGTGTCAATTCTACCGGAAGCATTAATTCTTGGCGCAACGGTGAATGCAATTTGTTCTGCAGTTAATCCGTTATCTGTTCCGACTCCCGCAACATCAAGCATACGTTTGATGCCATAATGTTTTCCTGCTGCAATTAGTTCAAGTCCTTTTGTTACAAAATATCTGTTTTCACCAATAAGCGGCACTAAATCAGCAATTGTCCCAACGGTTACAAACGGAAGTAACTCGTAAGAGTAGTCGATTTTATCATATCTTTCCAAAACTCCTTGAGCAAGCTTAAATGCCACACCAACTCCGGCTAGAGATGTCAAATACTCAATCTGAGTTGAAGTTAGTTTTTCGTCCAGAGCGTTCATCGCTTTAGGATTAATTATAGCGAGTGCTGGTGGCATTTCATCCGGTGCTTCGTGGTGGTCTGTAATAATAACATCACGACCAAAACTATTGATAAATTTAACTTCTTCTACACTACTGATACCATTATCTACTGTTACAATCAGCTTTGGTTTCTTTTGCGTAAGAAGTTTTACAAGAGCTTTTGTATTAAGCCCGTGACCTTCGGATTCTCTATCCGGAATATAGTAATCTACATTTGCACCAAGGTACGCAAATGTTTTCATAAGAACAGAAGTTGATGTAACACCATCGGCATCAAAGTCACCATAAATAAGAATATTTTCCTTTTCATCTATGGCTTTTACAATTCTATCAACTGCTTTTTGCATATCACAAAAAGCATTAGGGTGCATTAGTGTTATCCCTAGAGGATTAAGGAAATCTTTTTTCGCCTCTTCGGTTGTTATGCCCCTAACTTTTAATAATGTATCTATTATAGCTTGACTGCTATGACTTGATGAAGGTGAACTCTTGCCTTCAATTATCCACTCTTTTTTTACCCCTGTACCAGACATGTCATTTTTTCCAATATTTCAATTGCTTTCTTTAACTGAACGTCATTTTTTGCTTCTGCGTTCTCTTGAGTTAATTCTACCACAACATCTGGAGTTATACCTTTTTTATGAATATCTGTTCCGGATGGAGTTAAATATCTTTGGATAGTTATATTCATGCCGGCTTCGTCAGGCAATCTGTTAATTTCTTGTACCAGACCTTTGCCGAATGATTGTTCGCCAACGATTGTAGCTCTGTGGTTGTCTTTAAGTGCACCGCTTAGAATTTCACTTGCAGAAGCTGAACCTTTATTAATCAACACAACAATCGGTTTATCTGTAACCTGTTGTATTCTGGCTCTTGTAGTTGTTTTATAACTATCTCTATCAACTGTACTTACAATAATACCGCCACGCAATAACATATCAGAAATGTAAATAGCATTAGTTAAAAGTCCCCCCGGATTTGAGCGCAAATCGATAATGTATCCTTTTACGTGACTTGAATTATTTAAAATTGATTCAATTTCACCGGCAGCATTTTTACTGATAAAAGAGCTCAAGCGAATGTATTGTATATCATTTGGTATTTCTGTTTCAAAAGGTGGTTTACAAGAAACAGATTTTACTTCAATTTCATCTCTAACAACGCTGTATAACTTGTTTGGCACACCTTTTCTTTGAATAAGTAAAGTAACAGTAGTTCCTTTTTCACCTCTGATTTTGTCGGCAGCGGCATCAATGTTGATACCTTTAGTACTTTCACCATTGATTTCAAGGATTCTGTCATCTGCGAGTAGTCCAGCTCTTTCTGCAGGAGAATCTTCTAGTGGTGCTATAATAACCAGCTCGCCATCTCTGATTCCAATTTGTGTACCTATACCTTTTAAAGAACCTTTGATTGATTGAGTTTCTTCAGAGAATTCTTTTGGGTCTAAAAATCTTGTATAAGGATCGTTTAAGCTAGAGAGCATCGTTTCGATTGCAACATAAGCATCTTCTTTTGTTTTAAGTTTGTTTTCATAACGATATCTCCAACGAGCCCAATCTTGTGAGTTATTTGATGGGTCATAATATTTTTTATTAACAATTTTCCATACATCATCGTACATTTCGGCAGGTGATGCGGCATAGGCTGCACCTATACCCATCAAAACAGCTGTCATTAATATAGTACTAACTAATCTTTTCATAAACCACACTCCTCTTTTGCAAAAAGCGCCTTTTATATTATACTACACAAATATTTTATGCATTTCAAATTTTTTTTAATTTAGTTGACAGAAAAGATAAGATAGTGTAGGTGGAGTAGTGGAAAGTGGAAAATTGTTTTAAAACAATTAATAGTTGTAACTACAAGTATGGAGAATCCCATCCCTTTATAGGGTACAACTATCCGGTAAAAATTAGTGCGTCATTGCGAGAAAATTTGGGCTTTCGGCAAGTAGCCTTACTTTGAACTTTGAGAATTTTCGTGGCAATCCATAAATTATTATTTAACTGGATTACTTCGTCACTAACGTTCCTCGTAATGACGGCAAACTGGTAGTTACAACGACTAGCGGTTTAAAAACAACTTTCAATTTTTGGCTGATAAAACCTCACCCTATAATAAATAAGCCCCCACCCTAACCCTCCCCCGAGGAGAGGGAATGCGCCAAACCTGTAGTCTCACTTAGAGGCGGAACCAGTAGTTATGATATCATCCAGTAGTCTACACCAAGAAGCCACCCCAATGTCTACGTACGTAGCACCTGCGACTAAAGATCTTGTAGTGATAAAATAATTTAGTAAATTATCTACGTGCGTAGCACCTACGACTAAAGATTTTGTAGTGATAAAACAATCTAGTAAATTAACTACGTGCGTAGCACTAGTCGCTAAATGTTTTGAAAGTTTTTTCGACGTTGTCTTTGATAACTTTCTTAACGGCATCCATTTCTGTTGCAAGAGCATTTTGTTCTGTATCAAGTTGTTTTAGACGTAGTTCCAAGGTTCTATCTTCTTGTTGGATTATGGATGTTTGAGCGTTAATATCAGCAATTGTTTTTTCGTACTGTTCTTTTTTATAGTTATACTCATTCATAGCGTCTTTGTAGGCGGCTTCGTCGGTTACAGTTTCAACATTCAAATCATATACAACGCTGTCATTATCAAATTTAACAGATTTGAATCTTCCGTTACCGTCAGTTTCTAAAAGAGCGTTATTTGTTTGTTCTATTTTCTTTTTAAGATAATTTGCGTTGTAGTATGATAACTTATTTTGAATTTCAATTGGCTGTGTTGGATCTTGAGGAGTGTTCATACTGTTATACAAATCATTTTCAGTAGTGAAATATTTTTTTCCATTCATTGTGAAAGAATAAATACCTTTGCCATCGTAGACAAGATTGCCATCGTTATCAAAACTCAAATATTTGCTAATTGCGGAAGTTTCGCCGCAATCTCTAAGAATTTGCGCAAGCTCTGTTGCATCATCATCCGTAAACTGGGTTAGCTCAGTGGCTTTGCAGTTACCAATGTATGTTGTCATTTGAGAAGTATAGTCTTTTGGATTCTCTAAATCATCCGGTACAAAGAAATGCCATGTTCCATCTGAGTCATGGTATCCATAAACATTGTCTGTAGTCAGTACACCATCTTGTTGTGCTAAACCCTTTGCAACTTCAAAATCTCTAAGTGCTTCTTCAAACTTTGTATCTTTTTGAATATCTTCTTCTGTAATAGGCTCATAAGTGCGAGTTTCACTGCCATCCGCTGTTGTAATTGTGTATGTGTTAGATGTAGGGTCTAGGGTTACAGTCGGATGCATATTGTTGATATCATCAATTTCTTGTTTAAGATAGAAATGCCAAGTTCCACTGGCATCTTGATATCCGTAAACATCACCATCCGGAATAGCACCCGCTTCGTAGGCAAGTTTTTTGGCTTTTGCAAAATCATTAAAAGCAACTTTCATTTTTTGATCGTTCGCAGTTTTATCGTTTGTTATTTCTTCACAATTGATTTGCGCACCATTTGGGAAGGTTATAGAATAAGAACCATCATCATTTAGTGTTGCAGATGGGTTTATGTACGTATTTTCAACAACCTCTTTATTGGTATGAACTTGAGGATTTTCAAGTTTTTTTTCTGAACCGGTGTAAATATTCGCAAAATAATATGATTTAACTACGTAATTGTAATCAGGGTTAGCCGTTGATAGTTGCTGCCAACTATCAATTACAGATTCGTTGTCACCATCCGAAAATGAATATTGGAGCTCCGTGTAATCAGTAGTTTTTGGAGCATTAGGAACTTCCAGACCAAGCAATCTGTTGAATAAATTTGCGCTCTGATTTGCCAAGGCTGTTCTAGCTTGGTTAATCTGCTGCCCTTCCCACTCTGTATTTGTTTTACGAGCGGTAAGCGCTAAATATCTTGCTTGTGAAGCTGCCATTCCCATAGGTGGAAATCTCCTTTTGTTTTACTACTTAAATCATCAAATTAATGCGATTTATTTTGTCAATGTAGGGTGCATCTAATGCACCTTATACTTCTTCATTATTTAATGTTATTTTTTATATAGTCAATATTTTATACGACTAATTAATACATGTACTTTAGGAAAGTTTGTTAAAATCATATAAATGTAGTAGTCAAGTTATTGATGCGTGTACTTGTTCATTTCATCTTTTTGATGTAACATAAGCCTATGAGTAAAGAAGTTATAGCCTACCTTCACACCCATTGGGACAGGGAATGGTATAGAGAGTTTGAAATTTTTAGAATGCGTTTGTTGAGAGTGTTCGACAATATTCTTGATATGCTTAGTGAAAATATGATTCCGAGCTTTTATTTTGATGGTCAAGTTAGTGCTTTGGATGATTATTTGGAAATGCGTCCAGAAAAAAGAGAGCTAGTATTAACTCTAATTCACCAAAAACGATTATTTGTAGGTCCTTTTTTTTGCTTGGTTGATGAATTTTTAACTGATAAAACATGTTTTTCCAAAAATTTGGAAATCGGGTTGAAAACAGCAAAAAAGTATGGGTGTAAAGATTTTATCGGGTATTTGCCAGATACATTTGGACATAGCCAAAATGTTGTGGAAATTTTGCGAGATTTCGGAATTAATAAATGTGTTGTTTGGCGTGGCTGCGGTGATTTCCCTGCTGAATTCAAATGGTGTGGAATGGATACGGTAAATCTTGTTAGAGGATATTTTAATGATGTATTTTCAATCAAAACTTCAATTGAAAAAAAAGCAGAACTATTGAAAGATAATTTGGATAAAATTGCAGAAAAATCAGGTGATGTAATTCTTTTACCGATTGGTGCCGATCATCTGGGTGTAGAAATGGATATTGCGAACCAAATTGAAGCTGTTAATGAAATTTTAAAAGACAACTATCATATAAAATTAGGTTCATTATTTGATTACTTTAAAAAAGTAGAAGATACCTTTAATCAATTTGAATGGAATGACGAATTGCGTGATAATTCAAAAACATTTACTCTGCAAGGCTGTTATTCTTCAAGATTGGATTTGAAACGTGAAAATGTCGAATGTTCATATTTGCTTGATTTAGCAAATCGTTTTGCAAAACAACAAGAAGAAAAAAAATATGATACATTGATAGAATATGCGTATAAGATGTTACTTCAAAATCAAGCACATGACAGTATTTGCGGTTGTTCAACAGAGGATGTGCATAGCGAAAACTTGATAAGATATAAGAAAATTAAACAGGTTGCGAATACTATTATTGATGAGTTAAAATTCAAAAACCACTTTGAGGAGAAGAAAATCATAAATCTTTCTGATAAACCTTTCTCCGGTATTATAGAATTTTCTACGGCAGAAAAATTGGAAGGGTATGATAAAATTGGGTATCAAAAAGGTTTTGAGAAAACTCTTTTAACGGATACTCAGCGAATTCCCGTAACTGAAGATTATACAGGAATTAATACATATTTAGCAGAAGTTGAGGATATAAAACCAAATGTGGTTGATTATATTATGCCTATTACTAAACCAACAGACTTAAATGTTACGGAATATAGCTTGGAAAATTCTTACTTATTCCTAAAAATTGAAAATGGCACAATTTATATTAATGGTATAAAAATGTCGCTTGTAGATTTTGCAGATTTAGGTGATAGCTATAATTTTGGACCAAAGTCAGATGATAAAGGGAATGAATTGAAAATTTTGCGTTCAAAAGTTGTATTAAAGACACATTTGAGAGCTGCATTAAAAGTCGATTTTGAAAGTGTTTGGGATGTTGTTTCAGCTACAATATCATTAGATAGAGCATCCACATCGTTGAGTTTTAAATTTGATTGGGTAAATTCTCAAAAGAATCATATTTTGAATGCTGTGTTTGAACTGAATCAACCGATACAAGAGGCTTTTTCAGAAGATATGAATATTTTAATTAAACGCAATTTTGATGCGGATTATAATATCAGAGAAAATTTGCCAAAAATTAGAGGAGTGGAAGTTAAAAACAATACAGCTCCAATGCAACGTGGACTTTTGATAGACGAGGAAAACAATAACATAGGTATTGTGACAAAAGGTTTGACACAATATGAGGTTTACAAAAATACTTTAATGCTTCCGATTTTACGTTCTACAGGAGTTATATCAAATCCTCAAAATCCGGCAAGAACAACACCGGCCGGTCCTCCAATTCCTGTTGAATCTTTACAGCAAATTGGACGCAATATCGCAGAATTTCATGTTTTCTTTGGAAACCAGAATGCTTTTGAAGAAACTTTAAACAAGGTTTACAACTATGTCGTTACGACTTCTTAATCGGTTTTATGTCTTCAAATTTAATTCCACTTGTAGCAAGTGAGTCGACAACATTTTGAGCATATTTCTTTTTATTATTAGGAACTGAATTGTAGTTCTCTAGTGCAATTTGTACAATAGCTTTATTTTGCAATTCTGTAAATTCAATAGAACCATCTTGTAAACCTTTAATAGCTTTAGGAACATTTAGATATAAAGGTCCTCTATATTTCTTTCGAGCAACGGCTTTTACATACTCCATTTCAAATGATAACAAACCGACTTTAATTCCGAATTCATCATCATTTGCACAGGCTTTTCTTAATGCTGCCGGTGTTTTAATTGGTCTTCCTTTTGAATCTTTATAACTAAGTATGTCATTAAGAAGCTTTGGATTCATTTTTTTAAATAAATCATTCCAATTACCTTTTGCCCCAGGGAAAAAAGCATTAATAGCCGGTGTTGTTAATTGCATAGGACCGGCGCCACAATCAGAATCTTTATTTTTTTCAAATTTACCATTGGATTCTTGACCCATAATAGAAATTAAAAGAACTTCCGGCACATCATATTCTTTTGCAATTTTTTCGACTTTCTGAGCCCAATATTCAACAAGTTTGGGATCGAGTGACTTCACACCACGTTTTTTAGCTTCGTAGTTAAGCATTGATAAAACTTTGTCGTGTGGAGTGAGTTTTATCAATTTGCTAAAATCAGTGTTTTTATTTGTGACAAAAGCATCAACCGGCTTATTTGCAACGTACGTTGCATCTCTTGCAGCAGTAAACAGAGATGACTTGTTTAAATTCTTGTTCTTATAATCATCCATTTTTTGATTAAATAAGCTTATTTCATCAAAATCTTTTGTTTTTTCTAACTTTCCATTACCATCTTTATCACATTCCAATGCGATATCTTTTTTTATTCCAAATAAGTTTTTAATATTAATAAAATCTACCATTTTTTGTGTCCTTTATTTAGGATTGTTTTGCTTGTAGTAGTCTGTTGTACTCTTGTCTTACCTGTTCTGCAAAATTAGCAACATTATTTGCCCAAGCTGGAGCAACACTCTTTGCACAATATCTACCAGAATTTGCAATAGAGTTAATTGTTTTATTTCCATTTTTGATTCTTGTACTAATAGTATCGACTACAACTTTAATACTGTCTTGTACATTCTGGAAAGTGCGACTTACAAATCTTCCTGCTTTTCTTGTTTTTGCTTGGTCTGCAATTCCACCAATATTATTTCTGTTTCGTGCAGCCCAAGATGTTCCGTTAGCGGATTCATGCATTGCAATACCTATACAGATAAGTGGGTCAACATTTTCTTTTTGTGCATTTTCTAAAAAAGAATCAGCGGTATTTTTAAGTTTGCTGTTTGATTTTTTTAAAACATTATTCAAAGCTTGATTTAAAACTTCCGTGTCATAAGTTATATTTTTATTAAGTGAAGCCGGATAGTTCACACCAATTTTTTTATTTATAGGTTGTGGTTGTTTTTTTGCTTGAGTATTTTGAGTTTGCTCTGTCTTCATTTTCATAGCCATAACTTCTGGAGATTCAGCAACCCTTGTTGCATCTGCAGGGGCAACATCTTGTTGTGAGAATATTGATTTCCCGCCGGAAGTAAGTTTTCCATCCATAACGTCTTTGATTTTTTGATTGAATAAACTTATTTCATCAAAAGAATCAGTTGTTTCTAATATACCATTGCCATCTTTGTCGCATTCTTTTGCAAAACCTTGTTGATAAATTGGCAAATCACTAATTTTAATTGGATCATTCATCTTACAAATCCTTTTTACATATTTTTTTCAATATGTTTTACGGTACAAATTTGAAAAACTTTAGGATTTTTAGATAAATTTTTACAAAAGTTTACATTTTTATTATGAGTGAGCAATCGCAACACTAAAATATTTATTAATAACAATCTCAACTTTTTATTTATATTTTAACTTTAAGGTGTCCTACTTCTAATCAGATTTCGTCCCAATCAATTATGTAACGATTTGTAACAATATTAAAAAAAACTCTAAAGTTTTTCAAAAATGTGCCGTAATACATAGTAATAAAAAGGGAAAATTATAAAGGAGCATACTATGTCAAACGACGTTTCTTCAAAAGTTTATTTATTCTTAGCAAAACAGGGCGATTGGGCAACAGCAGCTGATAAAAATGGTGATGGTACCGTTATTAAATCAGAATTTCGTCAATATATGGAAAACAACTATGAATGGAATGGCGAAGACGCTTCTGCTAAATCAGATTTGATTAATCAATTCTGGAAAGAAATTGATACTAAGCAAAGCGGCAAGTTGAATAAAAAGCTTAATAACAAAGGTGCGCTTGATAAAAATGAAATCAATACTATGAATAATAAAATTCAAATGTATGAAACATTGAATCAATATACTTCAACAATCGAAGTACCAAGCGTTGTACAAGATAGAACAAACTGGAAAAAGTCTGTTGCAGAATCTTTGGCAAACAAAGTTGATGCTTATATAAGCAGTAACAAGAGCGCAGATGATTTAGAAGCCTATTTGCAAGAAATTTCTCCGGAAATTGAACGTAAGGCAACTGCTGATTATTGCGCAAACCAATATTTGAATACAGAGATGAAGGATATTGTAAAAGAATATGGTTATTCTTATGCAGATGATAGTACTTTGCAAGGTATGATTGATAATTATATCAGTCAATTGTCTGCAAATAGCGGCGAAATTCCTTCTGATGAAGAAATCAACGAAACTGTTATTAATATTATTAATGAATATTTATCAACAGCTGGGTTGAAAGACTCTGATGGTTTTGATTTATCTCAATATGGCTATACTGCAAATGACAATTCACCATTGAATGACTTGCAAAAGAGTATAATCAAATCTAATTTGCAAAAGAATTTGCAAGATATAAGCAAAGAAAGTGATTATGAAACTTATAAATCACTTTACGATGATGCTATAAATCAATTTATAGAAAGTAAACTTGCAGATGGTAAATTTGCTGATTTTGCAACTCTTCAAAATTATGGAATTGCTGAATTCGAAAATAGTGATAACTATAAATCTGTAAAGAAGGCTGTTTCTGTTAAGGCTTATATAGATAGTGCAGATTTTAAATCAGCAATCTCTTCAGCTGTAAGCTCTGCGTTTGCTGATAGAATTTCAAATGTTATGACAGGTGAAGTACCGGCTTATGACACTTTGATTTCTGATATTATGACCAAGGCTCAAAATGGCGAATTTGATAATGCTGATGGCAGTTTGAATACAGAAAAAATGCAGAAATACATTATAGAACAAGTAAAATCTAATATCGCAGAATTTTATCCAAATGGCTTGGGCGATATGTCATTAGATGATTTGAGCACTATGTATGATGCTCTGGTAGAGGCTGCAAGAGAAAAGAACGATGCTGCGAAAGTAAAAGAAGCTGCAATCTCTTATTGTCAAGCTGTTTCTAAAAAATCAACAACTTTGGCTCAAGCTGTTAAAGATGTATTTGGAGCAGGCTATGCAGCCACAATCAACAAAATGTTATCCGGTGAAATCGATTCTAAGATGACAGAATTGAAAGCTAAAGTAAATGAAATTGGTGATATTGCTCAAATTAAGACATCTGGAAATGCTGAAACATTATGGAATGGTATTAATGACACTTATTCTGTTACAACTTCATCAACAGCCTCAATACAATTAAATAGAGCATTTAATTACAATGGAAATATAATAACATCTGATAGAATTACATATTCATCAAATAATAGTTGTGTATCAATAGATGCTTCAACAGGAGTGGCAACTATTAATGGTAATGTTGCCGGAACATATCAAGCTAAAATAGTTGCAATGGTAGATGGTGAGGAAGTTACTTCAAAAATAATCACTATAAAGGTACAAGATTCCAATGAAAATATTGTGACAAAAGCGACAGATACAAGACTTGCATTAAATTCTAGAGTTGACAATTGGAATGGTGAAGAAAGCTTTAAGGATTTATACAATAATGATAAAAATGTAATTCTTTATGGCAAAATGGATTCTCGTAAAAAAGATTGGGATCACATGAAGAATGACATAAAGAATAATCTTACTAATTTAGGACAAGATGTTGTATCTACATTAACAACTGCAGGTTTAGATAAATCTAAATTAACAACTGCTATGAATACTGTCGTTAACAGATATGTCCAAGCAGGTGCAATAAGGAATAAAAATAATAGCGGAACTAGCAAAAATGCCTTAAAAAATCATTGTAATGAATATATGGCAGATAATAGGACTGGCACACAAAGTAGAATCGTATGGACAGTTGATACAGATGGTAAAGATTCCAACGTGTATATGATTCACTTCAAAGACTTTGTAGATGATATAATTAATGAATACAATAAATTAGCTGCATAGTTTTATAATAAAAAAGGCAAATTCTAAAATCAGAATTTGCCTTTTTAGTACAGATAATAACTACAACAGGGGAATGTATTTCTATTCAAACAGGGTAAACTATATAAAACAAAGGAGGTAAAATGTTAGATTTATTTATTTTAGAAACTTGCCCTTATTGCAAAAAAGTTATGACTTTTATGGACGAAACAGGAATGAAATACAACAAAGTTGATATAAAAAATAAGGCTGCAGAAGAGACTTTAATTCAGCTTGGCGGAAAACGACAAGTTCCTTTTTTAGTAGACAGGGATAGAAATTTACAAATGTACGAATCCAATGATATTATTGAGTACTTGAAAACGATATTATAATACTCGCTCCCCTTAATTGCTATCTGAGATAAATCTACCATAACTCACTATGACATAGTCTGGACGAGAGTTCTCTGTAAAATTTATGTTGAAAAGTTGTTAAACAGCTGAATTCTTCGAAACACAGTTTCTCAGAATGACTTGGCGTAAAGCTACAAGCTTGGCACGTACCCTCTCCTCGGGGGAGGGTAGAATTTCAAGTTGAGAGCATTTTTGCTCGAAAATTAGAAATTCGGGTGGGGGCTATCCCGTAAGGGCTCAATATATTATAATAAACAAATGAATAAAATAGAAACTTTAGGCTTTTGTTGCGTGAGTTTGGGATTTGTAATGATTAGATTAGCCCCCACCCTAGCCCTCCCCCTATAAAGGGAGGGGACGCGCCAAACTTGTTGTTATGAATACTAATTGTATGAAAGTCTGTATGAGATAGCCCCCACCCTTCCCTCTCTGTCACTAACGTGACATCTCTCCAGCTCAATGGATGTTGCGAGAGATAATTAAGTTTTAGAAGTGTCTGTACCTCCCCCGAGGAGAGGGAACGCGCCAGACTTGTAAGTGCAACTACTAATTACTTTAAAACAACTTTCAATTTTCAGCTTTCCACTTTAAACTTATAAAAGCCGACAGTTGTGTCTATGTGCCAAAGTAACTACAAGCCCCCACCCTAACCCTCCCCCGAGGAGAGGGAACACGCCAGACTTGTAGGTGCAACTACTAATTACTTTAAAACAACTTTCAATTTTCAACTTTCCACTTTAAACTTATAAAAGCCGACAGTTGTGTCTATGTGCCAGAGTAACTATAAGCCCCCACCCTAACCCTCCCCCGAGGAGAGGGAACGAGCCAGACTTGTAGGTTCACTTCGAGGCGGAGATTGTAGTTCCGATATAATCTAGTAGTTTTCACCTAGCAGCCGACGTAATGGCTACGTGCGTAGCACTAGCTGAAGATACC
>URPS01000002.1 GCA_900549855.1 uncultured bacterium
TACCTGACAAGGAATTTCGCTACCTTAGGACCGTTATAGTTACGGCCGCCGTTCATCGGGGCTTAGCTTCAATGCTTCGTATTGCTACTGACATTTCCGCGTAACCTTCCGACACCGGGCAGGCGTCAGCCCCTATACATCGTCTTGATCGACTTAGCAGAGACCTGTGTTTTTGGTAAACAGTCGCTTGGGCCTATTCACTGCGACCCTATCATGCTCCACGAGTAAATCGCTTCACACTACCAGGGTACCTCTTCTCCCGAAGTTACGAGGTGATTTTGCCGAGTTCCTTAGCGAGAGTTGTCTCGCGCACCTTAGTATTTTCTACCAACCTACCTGTGGCGGTTTACGGTACGGATACCGGATAATCTCGAGAGCGAAGTTTTTCTTGGCAATTTGGAGTCAACACCTTCGAGTCCGTAGACTCTCCACATCACGCCTCACATTAACGAACTGATGGATTTTCCTGTCAGCTCTAGCTACACGCTTATACAGACACTTCCAATCGTCTGCGTGCTTATCCTCTTGCGTCCCTCCGCTTCTAATAACGATTACCAGATAGTATAGGAATATCAACCTATTGTCCATCGCCTACGCCGTTTGGCCTCAGCTTAGGATCCGACTAACCCCACGCGGACGAGCCTGCCGTGGGAAACCTTAGGTTTTCGGTGCATTGGATTCTCACCAATGTTTTCGCTACTTATGCCGACATTCTCACTACTGCCTCATCCACTAGTCTTTTCAGTCTAGCTTCGTCTTACTACAGTACGCTCCCCTACCCATTAAGTAAACTTAATGACGCAGCTTCGGTTATATGCTTGAGTCCCGGTGTATTTTCGGCGCGGAGTCACTTGACCAGTGAGCTATTACGCACTCTTTCAAGGGATGGCTGCTTCTAAGCCAACCTCCTGGTTGTCGCAGTAACTCTACCTCCTTAACCACTTAGCATATATTAGGGACCTTAACTGGCGTTCTGGGCTGTTTCCCTCTTGGCCATGGATCTTATCACTCATAGCCTCACTGCTGGACAATAACATTACAGGTATTCGGAGTTTGACATTGTTTGGTACAACATTTCGTCGCCCGCACAAAACCAGTGCTCTACCTCCTGCAAGATAAATCCAACGCTGTGCCTAAACGCATTTCGGGGAGAACCAGCTAGCTCTTGGTTCGATTGGCATTTCACCCCTAACCTCAACTCATCCACCGATTTTTCAACATCGGTTGGTTCGGACCTCCACGTAGTGTTACCCACGCTTCATCCTGGTCAAGGTTAGATCACCAAGGTTCGGGTCTATTTCTTGTTACTTAACGCTCTATTCAAACTCGGTTTCCCTATGGCTCCGGATATTATCTCCTTAACCTCGCAACAAAAAATAACTCGCCGGCTCATTCTTCAACAGGCACGCCATCACACAATTGATTGTGCTCTGACTGGTTGTAAGCTAACGGTTTCAGGGTCTATTTCACTCAGCTTCTCACTGTTCTTTTCGCCTTTCCATCACTGTACTCGTTCACTATCGGTCACTGACTAGTATTTAGCCTTACCGGATGGTCCCGGTGGATTCAGACAGGGTTTCACGTGCCCCGCCTTACTCGGGATACTTACCTAAGATTATTTATTGTCGTTTACGAGGCTATCACTCTCTATGGCACAACTTCCCAGTTGATTTTAACTAATAAATAACTTTGTAACTTAGTCCATATTCTGCAAAATATGATGTAAGTCCCACAACTTCATACGCACAACGCTTGCAGGCTATCACGTACGTACAATTTAGGCTCTTCCAATTTCGCTCGCCGCTACTCTCGGAATCATTGGTTTATTTTCTCTTCGTCCTGTTACTAAGATGTTTCAGTTCACAGGCTTTCCTCTACACAAGCTATGTATTCACTTGTGAGTTACGAAGTTTTAACTTCGCAGGGTTTCCCCATTCGGATTCCTTCGGATCAAGGTCTTTTAGCAACTCCCCGAAGCTTATCGCAGCTTTACACGTCCTTCATCGGCTGTCAGTACCAAGGCATTCCCCATTAGCTCTTTGTAGCTTTACCTAATATTTAGTGATTTGTGAGATGTGAACTGTGAACAGAAAATTTCTTTCTACTCACTCATCACTTTTCACTCTTCACTACATTTAGTTATTTCATTGATGATTACGTTATATCATTTATTTTTTTTTTTGATAACAGTTATATTATTTCTAATACTTTACTTATATCACTGATATGATATACGCTTATATCTTATGCAATTTTCAATGTACGACCAGACTCTTTCGAACTCTGGTAACAAAATAACTAAAGACAACTTATTAACTCTGAGCCTCCACTATGCAGTGAATGATAGATGTACTACATAGCTTCAAAAGCTTCGACCTGGAATAGAAAGCTTATTTTAAGCAAGTTACTTGCACTTTCATAATCCCTAGAAAGGAGGTGATCCAGCCACACCTTCCGGTACGGCTACCTTGTTACGACTTCACCCCAGTCACCAACCCTGCCTTAGGACGCTGCTTCCAAATGGTTAGCTCACGTACTTCGGGCGTGGTCGACTTCCATGGTGTGACGGGCGGTGTGTACAAGACCCGGGAACGTATTCAACGCAGCGTGCTGATCTGCGTTTACTAGCGATTCCGACTTCATGCAGTCGAGTTGCAGACTGCAATCCGAACTGAGACTGGCTTTTAGAGATTTGCTCACTCTCGCAAGTTGGCGACTCATTGTACCAGCCATTGTAACACGTGTGTAGCCCAGAGCATAAGGGGCATGATGATTTGACGTCGTCCTCACCTTCCTCCGGTTTATCACCGGCAGTCTCGCTAGAGAGGTTATTAACAGTGTACCATTAATACCAACTAACGACGAGGGTTGCGCTCGTTGCGGGACTTAACCCAACATCTCACGACACGAGCTGACGACAACCGTGCACCACCTGTCTTAACATTCTCCGAAGAGCACCACTCGCTTTCACAAGTGTTTGTTAGATGTCAAGCCCTGGTAAGGTTCTTCGCGTTGCTTCGAATTAAACCACATGTTCCACCGCTTGTGCGGGTCCCCGTCAATTCCTTTGAGTTTCACACTTGCGTGCGTACTCCCCAGGCGGGATACTTAACGCGTTGGCTACGGCACTGCAGGGGTCGATACCCGCAACACCTAGTATCCATCGTTTACGGCCAGGACTACTGGGGTATCTAATCCCATTTGCTACCCTGGCTTTCGTTCCTCAGTGTCAATTACGGCCCAGTAAAGCGCTTACGCCACCGATGTTCCTCCTGATATCTACGCATTTCACCGCTACACCAGGAATTCCCTTTACCTCTACCGCATTCTAGTCTGCCAGTATCCGATGCCGAACAGAAGTTGAGCCTCTGCATTTAACACCAAACTTAACAAACCACCTACGAACTCTTTACGCCCAATGATTCCGGACAACGCTTGCATCCCCCGTATTACCGCGGCTGCTGGCACGGAGTTAGCCGATGCTTCCTCTGTGGGTACCGTCAAGTTTCGTCCCCACTGACAGATCTTTACACCCCGAAGGGCTTAATCAATCACGCGGCGTTGCTGCGTCAGGGTTTCCCCCATTGCGCAAAATTCCCTACTGCTGCCTCCCGTAGGAGTATGGGCCGTGTCTCAGTCCCATTGTGGCTGATCATCCTCTCAAACCAGCTACTGATCGTCGCCTTGGTGGTCCATTACACCCCCAACTAGCTAATCAGATGCAGACTCATCCTAGAGCACCGGAGTTTTCAAGAATACCATTGCAGGTACGCTCATATGGGGTATTAGCAACCGTTTCCAGCTGTTGTCCCCCGCTCTAGGGCAGATTCTCTACATATTACTCACCCGTCCGCCACTTTCCTCTCTAGCAAGCTAGAGATTCTCGTTCGACTTGCATGTATGAAGCACGCCGCCAGCGTTCGTCCTGAGCCAGGATCAAACTCTCCATTGTCAGAAAGTTTATGTCCATCGTTCTCATCGCTGAGAACTGCTCGAACTTCTTTTTGTTGTCCTATCATTCTTTACGAATTAACAAGTTTATTCGTCTTTAATTATTCTGTTGTCAAAGTTCAAAATATTTACCTTTACAGGTTCAAACTTTTCAATTTTTCTTACTTCTCTTTATTTGCTATTTATATTCAAAATAAGGGTTTTTGGTTTGCACCAACCATCTGATTACTCAATTCCTCAGATTGCGAAAAACTTCGCTTTTGTTAGTACCGGAGGTTTCCTCTCCGAACATCTTCTATCTTATCTCATCAAGTTTTAAAGTCAACCGCTTTGTTTTTAACTTGTTACAAATCTTAACAAAACCGTTACATACAAACTCTCGATTTCTGAAGATACTAATTTTAATTTTAAAAGTGCTAATAATATATTTCGGCTTTTACGGTGGTGCCCTTCCGTTCATTCGGCTGCTGTTGGCACCGGTGTAAATCAATTTTCTTTACGCTCTGCTTTGTTTCGCACCGCGTTCTTTCATTATAATTTGAAAAAATTTTAAAATCAAGTGTTGATTTTACATTTATTTACAAGTAATTTTTATTTTCGCTTAAACTACGATGAATACTGGCGTTTTTTAAAATAAAAACTTAATTTGTTTTCATTTTTTTACAGATTTTTTTAATACACGACAAAAATTTCATGACAACATCATATAATAAAACAATTTTTAATTCTTGCCATATTATATATAAATGTTAAAATAAACCTATGGAAAGTTTAGCTGAATTTATACAAATAAGAAGAGAAAAAGCCGGTTTATCAATAACGGGTTTAGCAAACAAGACTAATATTAAATTAGAAATATTAGAAGACATTGAATCTGGTAAAGAATTATTTTTATCAGTAACTCAACGTCAGCAATTAGCTCGCGTTTTAAAATGTTCTCCTAAAGAATTAAAAGAGCACGAAAGAGAATATCGTTTTAAATCTGTGAATGATGAAGTTATTGAAAACTTAAGAACAAGAATTCTGAATCACGAAACGAATTTAAGATGTCCAATGTGCGGAGAACCGCTTGTAACAAGAATTGCAAAAATGTATGATTTAGAAGATAATCTTGTTTTGCAACCAAAAGCTCATTGCGTTAAATGTGTGTTCCAGATAAAGGAATAGCTCTATTTTAACTTGCATTTTGTTAAAATATGTAAAGATTGTTTTATAAAAGCTAAAGTTTTTCAAAATTATGCCGATAATACATCTGTGGAAAGGAAAATTCTGTAAGATGGGATTCGGCGATTTTAGTTTACAAAATAATAATGGTGATAAAAAGCTTAACGAAATTAAGCATGGAGTTCGTCGTGACCAAATAGAAGCCAAATTTAGAAATATTTTTGACATATACGATGTGAATAAAGATGGTACTCTAGAATCTCGTGAACTTAGCGAATTAGAAAAAAGTTTGCAAGATTTTGCAGGCGAAGATAAAGTCCTCACAGAAGGTGAAAATAAAGTTGCATTAACTATTTTTACAAGCATAACAGGTGTTAAAAATGTCGATATATCCGGCTTTTTAAAAAATTTATCAGACGCATCTGAGTTAATTGAGTCCACTAGCCAAACTCTCGGCGAAGATGGCGGAAATATTATTACAACAAAATATAAAGATGGCGGAACAGAAGTTATCGCATATTATCCTGATGGGGAATACAAGTTTAAGAAAATTGATATAAACACTACTTCAACAAAATATTATTATACAATAGGAACAAATTTAAACAAAAAATTTACAGCAGAAGATATTGAAAATGCTGTAAAAAAAGCTTACAAACAAGAACAAGAACGAGCAAAACAACCCAAAGTTATTGAGGGTCTATCTTATAGCATTCTGCCATCATATTCTGATTTCAAAAAAGCTTATTTAAAACAATATAACGTTAATAGAAACTCTGAAACTGAAAAAATAGAAAAGCACGATGTTGAAATGTCAGAACGTGCAAAACAAGATGTAAACATCAGAGATTTTGTATTAAGCCACTATATTGAAACAAGTCTAAATATAAAAACAGGTTTAGAATCAATGGGAATATTAGATGACATTGGTGCTGCTATCAATGCCGGAAGTGGTGAATTATACACAGCTTGCAAAAATATATACAACAAATACGTTGGTGATGGCACAACAGAAGATTATCAAAATTTTTATGAAATGGTTAAACAACTAGAACCAAATATCGAAAGAGCTGAAAAACTTAAACAACCACAGATTGTAATGCAAAAGAATCCTGAAATATATCTTGAAGGGTTTAAAAATCAAACTGAACTTCGTTTTTCTAGTGCAATGGGCGAAAAATTTAAAGCGACCACAGAACAATATCAAAATGCCCAAATTATGGGAAAAAAGCTAAATATTCTGAATGAAGCTAAAAAAGAAATTGAACTATACGAAAGTACACAAGCAGCTCTAAGTCATGGCGGAACTTCCGGCGATGGATTCAATCCGGCTGAACATTTAGTTAATGCAAATAATCTTATGAAAGAATATTTTGGCAGCGAAACTGAGGCGGCAAATCTAGTTCTGAAAGATGTCATTGGTAATTCTTCAAAAACTATTGAAACATTGAACGCTCTTATTGCAGATTCTAAAAAAATTAATGAAACAATCTTAGACGGCAAAAGTTTTGATGAAATAAAAGATAACTACAATCAACAATATAAAGAAATTTTTAACGTTGATTTCACTCCGGATGCTTTATCTGAAAAAATAGCAGACGCTAAAGCAACCGGAAGCATGGTTAAATTAGCAGCTATTACAATCATATCAATTGCAGTTACTCGCTCACCAGCTCTTGCTGCGCTTGCTCGTGTTGAAGCGATTGCAGAAGGTGCTGCAGCGAATGTATTAAAAACACTTATAACAAAATATGGTAGTGAAGCTGTTAAACAAGGCATTAAATTTGCAATGACAAGCGGAACGTTAGCAGCAGATACAGGGCTAACACTCTTGAACCAAGTTACCAGCAAAAGTGGAATCAATACAGAAGAACTTAAAGAAAGCACTAAGGGTTCTGCCAAATATATTTACTTTGGTGCATATATTGGAGCTCCAATTGCGCAAGAAGTCGGCAAGAGTTTAGGTAAATTAGGTTTAACAAAAAATCTTTTCAAAGGAGGAACAACAAAAACTTATGGTGCTGTTTCGCACACAAGTATTAGTGGTGAACAATTTGCAAAAAATTTAATAGAACACGGAAAACAACTTTCAACAAAATTATTATCAAAAGGTGGAGCACTTGGCAGTGAAATCGGCATGTTTTCTGCATTGGAAATAGCTACAGACGGAACTAGTGTAAAAGATGCTCTAACTGAACAAAGTTCTTTTTTACCAAAAATAAAAATAATGAACCATGTATTAGAATACATGCTCGGCGCAAAAGCACATACTACTACGATGTCAGGAACTAAAATTGAAGACGCAATAAAAAATTCAGGCATAAAAGATTGGAATATAAAAGAAATTAAAGCGCCAAAAGGTACCATGTACACAGTTGACATAAAAGGTATTCCTTTGGGTAAATTTAAAGATGTTAATTCTTTGACAACTGCTATGCTCGAAAAAGTTGCAGAATGTTATCAAAAAATTGAAATAAATAAACCTGCGGATAAACCTATTGAAGCAAAAACAGCTGAAAATGTTCAAAAAGTTGAAACGGTTGCTGAAAATACGGCAGTTAAGACAAATCCTTCTGAGATTGCAACACAAAAAACTGATAACAAGAACACAGAATTTAAACTAGAAAAAAATGAAAGTGTTCCTAATCAATGTGGTGTTTTAGAGCTTCAAGACATTAGCGGCAAACAAGCCGGAGTTGTAAATTATGATTTAAGAGAAATTAACGGTCAAAAAGTTTTACATTTTGAAGGACTTAAATCCAACATTTCCGGAGCCGGTGTTGGAAGTAAATTAATCAAAGAATTAGTTAAGCTTAGTAATGAGCTTGGAGCAGAAGGCAGAGTAGTCGCAACTGCTAGCCCAATGATGTCACCAGACGGTAAACTAACAAATATGGGTTTTTATTACAAGCTTGGATTTAAAGCAACTGACGCTACAAAAGATGCAGAAATAAGAAAACTTCTTGCGGAAGGTAAAGAAATTCCTGTAAGCTTGAACGTATTTACGGATATTGAATTGACTCCTGATGGTATTGTCAAAAACACATTAAGCTCAAAAGAGGCTAAAAAGTTAGAGCCTATACAAAAGCAATATCCGGAAATAGTTAACGGTATTATTCAAGAATATGCAGGCAAATTAACCAATGAAGAAATTATAGAAAAAGCAGGACAAGCAATTTCTGAAAAGATTAATGAAGCATTACCGCATGCTCAAGTTACAAATTACACTCCAAAAGTTGAAATAGAAATGCCAATAAATGAAACACGTTTTGATAATGGCAACAAAACACTTGATGTCAATCTACCAGATGGAGTTTCAGAAGGTGTACCTATGCCTACTAAAATTAAGGCAGAATTAGGTACGACTTCTATTCATTTGGCAAACGAATACAAAGAAGCGCTTGCTCCATGCGTTGAACAAGCTAAAAATACATTTGGAGAAAACAAGCTTTCAACCGTTAAAAATTTAAGCACAAGATCAAAAGGTGCTGCCTCAATTGAACCTAAGCTTGAAAAAGGTTTAAGAAAGAAAGGACATCTTGACTATAATGATGCAAAATCATGGATTGGAGATGCTGTTGGTGCCAGAATTATAACCAAAAATTTAAGAAAATTAAGCGACAAAGAAATTACAGACCGCATAAACAATATGAAAGTCGATAATAAACCATTGACAGCTGAACAAAAAGAATTGTTGAAAAAATACATCTATGAAGAAAAATTTGACTCAGACGCTAAAAAGCTCGAAGGCTTCTATTTGTTTGAACAATTTACCAGACCACTTGTCAAAGAAAGAACATCTGAAGTTGTTAATGAATTGTTGTTATCAATGGCTAAATTCTTGATGATAGATAGAGGACTTAGCATAGAACAAATTGAAAGAACGGGGCTTTTATCCGATAATGCACTAATTGAGCGATTAAAAACAGATGATAGCATTGAACCATTAGAAGTATTACAAGTTAATAACTATACTGGTATATATGGATTACCTGAATTTACAGTTGATCAAACATTTGCAATACAAAAACTTTTAAGTCTTAACGATAAGAATGGTATCGTATATACAAGAGCTGATATCGGTAAGGATTTATATACCAATACAGGTTATACAAGTCCAGAAGAAGTTCTGAGAGCACAGAATGGAGATGAATTACCAAAATCAATTAAATCATCTGGCTATAGAACTGCACAAATGAATGTTGTTTTCAAAAATGGTACACTCGGCGAAATTCAGTTCCGTGGCGAAGAAACAAATAAAATTGGAGAATACGAACATATTGCATATGATTTGAGGCAAGGCAAAAATACACTAGGCTCACTGTTCAATGATTTTAAAGATGTAATATCGAAGCTTTCACCGGAAGAATACTCCGAATATAATAATTATCTGGAAGCATGTTATAATTACTATAATAGAATTGAACTTGGACTACCGGCGAATAAGCCAAAATTACCTTCCAAATTTAATCCGATATTATCGGAAGAAAATATGAAAGAACTACACGATAAAAACGAAGCTCGATTGAATGACTTAAAGAAAAACTTTAAAGAAGGAAAAGTACGGTAACAAGGAGCAACAAATGACAAAAATTAACAACTTAAATAACATAAATAAGGCAAAAATTTCTGGAAAGGATATTGTTATGAACCTTAGTGATTCTTTAAAAAAAACAGTTGAAACTCTAAAAAGCAGAGTTGAAAAAGAAATTCCGGATAAAGGCTATTTTAGAGATTTTGCAGAAGATTTTGCAAACACTAATAAAGATATCTATGCAAAAGCCGTTTCTTTATCAATTAAAAAAGACATTAATAATGATGGAAAAGCATATTTAGTTGTAAATATTTTACATCCTAAAATGATGCTGAATGCATCTTCTATTGAAGCTTATGGTACAAGAAATGATTTATTAAAAGAATTAAATGACGCTAATATAATAAAAAGATTAGAAGACCGCATTAAAAATCTTTCTGAAAGAATGAAAGAAGATTATTAAGATATTTATTTACACCCCTCTTTTTATTTGCTAATATCAAATAGGAGGGGAATATGAAGAAAAAAATTTCTTGTTTTGCATTAGCACTTATTCTATGCAGTGGTTCTGTTTTTGCAAATGAAAATAATGATTTGAGAACGCTATTTCTAACTAATAAGGCGAATATATGCGGAATAAATTTGAGAATATTTAACGCAAAAGATACAAATGGTAACGAAATTATTGATGAGAATGAAGAAAGCGGAAATTTTATTAATGCCATCGACCGACTTGATGAAATAAAAGAACTTGGAATTAATACGCTTCATGTTCTGCCGATTACTCCAGTTGGAAGATTAAAAGCTTTAGGAACAGCCGGTTCTGTTTATGCGGCTGAAGATTTTTGGAGCATAAATCCACAGCTTGTCGATAAAAATTCTAAATTAACCGACATAGAACAAGCTAAAAAATTCGTTGAAGAATGCCACAAAAGAAATATTAGAGTAATTATTGACCTTCCAAGTTGCGGCGCTTATGATTTATTCCTAACTCATCCGGAATTATTCATCAAGGATGATAGACTTAGTTCAATTGTACCAACAGACTGGACAGATGTAAGATTATTAAAAACAGGAAATAACAAAAAACTTAACCAAGATGTACTAGATGCACATAAAAAATTTGTTGATTTGGTATTAAAAATTGGAGCAGATGGTATTCGTGCCGATGTTGCAACTATTAAACCGTCTGCATTTTGGGAAGAAATTATTAAATATACAAGAAAGCATGATCCCGAGTTCATGTTCCTTGCAGAAGCCTCTGATTCTTGGAGAGAACCGCCAAGCAAGTATGCTGAATTCACACCGTACGATAGACTTCTTCAAGCCGGATTTGACGGATATTATGGAAGTTTCTTCAATCTAAAAGATTGGAATGCCGAAGAATTTATAGAACATGTAAAATTCAACCAAAAACTTTTAAATTCATATAAAGCGCCCAAAAGTGTAATTATGAGTTTTACAACACATGACGAAGTTAGTCCGGTAGTTTTGCATGGTGAAAACTTCTCTATAATGATATCTTGGTTAGAAGCAACTTTACCTTTCAACCCTTACTGCATAGACGGGTTCTTTAGCGGAGATACTTATATCTATCCTTGGGCAAACACAAAAGCTTCAAAAACTGAAACCGACGACGATTATTATTTTGTACACAGAGGAAAATTAGATATCTTTAATTTTTCACGCAAACCAGATGGACACAATGAGAAAATATTGGAGAACTTTAAAGCGGCATTACAATTTAGAAACGATAACATTGATTTAGTAACAAACGATAATTTTGTAAGCTATAAAACACATAACAACAAAGTTTTTGCATACTCTCGAAGCCTTAATAATGAATCAATTCTTGTTATCGGAAATTTAGATTTTAAAAATCCACAAAATAAAATAAGTGTTAAAGATAGCATGATTAACAAAAAATCTAAAATTGAAAAAATTTGTGGAAGCGATAATTATAAAATAATAAGACACGAACTTCATACAGACTTGAATGCCGGAGAAATTAAGGTATTTAAGATATCTGAATAATGTAGAAAAAAAACACTAGTACAGCGTCATTGCGAGAAAATTAAGACTTTTATTTAGTAGTCTTGATTATCACTTCAAAAATTTTCGTGGCAATCCATTCTGTAGCGTTCAATTAATTTTTGGAGTAAAGTCATACTACTAAACCGACGTCTGGATTACTTCGCTCCCGCTCGTAATGACATTCTAATAAAATTTTCCTGCTTGCTTTAGATTATTAAAATGTTCTGCATTTCTAAATTTAAACACTTTGGCTGGATTTCCACCAACGATTGCTAAAGGAGGGATTGCACCATGTACAACACTACCACCTTGAATAATCACACCTTCACCGATTTTAGTTCCGGGGAGTAATAATACATTTGCTCCAATCCACACAAAATCTGAAATTTCTACACTCTTTTCTAAGATTTTGTTATCATAAGGTATTGAAGCACCAAAATCATAGTTGTGATTATCAGATATAATCATACAATTTTTACCGGAATGAAAGTAACTACCTATCTTTACAAGTCCTTTACCTTGAATATTCATTCCGCTAAAATGAACATTATTCCCAAGCACTGTATTGCGTGTAACATTCGAAAATCCGCCGCACCAAAAATTTTTACCTACTGTTTCAGCAAATTGTAAAACCTGAAAACCATAAATTTGGGTACAATACTTTTTGGCAAGCTGCTTTCTTTTGTTTTCTCTTTTTCTTAAATCAAAAATCCAAAAAGAATTAACCATTGCAATAAAATTTGCAACATTATTAACCAATTTCTCAGAAACAGAAAATAGATATAATAGCTCAAATATTTTATCCATTATAAATAACGGTTTTTCTTTTAACACTATCAAAGGTTTTATTTTAACTCGTTTTTGATAATTATTTTTAAATAAATAATTCTGCAATTGATTTCTAAAAAATCTAAAATCTTCATTTGCTACCAAAACAACATCAAAAGACTTATTTAATACATCTTTTAACTCAACACATCTGCTATCTGCAAAATTATCATTAGGAATTGAACCATACTTTATATTCACAATTCCAACAATATTTAACGATGACAAATCATAATTTTGAAAGATTTTTTGACTTAATAAACCTGTTCCGTATATCAAAATTTTTTTATTACGGTATTTTTTTGCAGCTTTATCAATTTGGACTTGCACATTTGAATAAATCAATGTTTCTTCTAACGTCATTATTTTTTCTTTTCACTTCTTGTTCTAATTGAAATACGAACAGGAGTTCCTGTAAAACCAAATGCTTCACGCAATTTATTTTCCATATAACGCTTGTAATGGTCTTTCATCAAGTCCTCATTATTTGCAAACAAAATAAACGTTGGCGGTTTTACAGCAGCTTGTGTAGAATACATAATTTTCAATCTCTTATTACGTATTGTTTGAGGCGGATTAAGAGCATAAGCTTCATTAATAACTTTGTTCAACAATCCGGTTGCAATACGCTTAGAACGTTCTTTTTGAACATCTAAAACTTTAGTAAAAATACTGTTTAATCTTTGATGTGTAACCGCACTAATATAAATTTTAGGAACATAATCCAAGAATGGAATTTCATTCGCAATCTTTTGTTCAAACTTATTAATCGTATTAGATTTTTTATCTTCAATCAAATCCCACTTATTTATCGCAATTACCATACCTTTACCGGCTTCTGTAATAATTGATGCAATTTTCTTGTCTTGGTCAGATATTCCATTTATAGCCTCAGTAGCATCAATAACCATCAAAGCAACATCACATTCTCTAATGGAACGAATAGCTCTATCTACAGCAAACTTTTCTACACCGTAATCAACTTTTGCTTTCTTACGAATACCGGCTGTATCAATAATCACATAATCTTGACCTTCAAAATTCAAGTAAGAATCAATACTATCTCTTGTAGTTCCTGATACATCTGACACAATAACTCTTTTTTCACCAAGTAGAGCATTAACAATAGAAGACTTGCCTGCATTTGGTCGTCCAACGATTGCAAGTTTTATAGTATTGTCTTCTGCATCTTCAATCTCGGTTGAAAAATCTTCTGTGATTTCTTCCAACAAATCTCCGACACCACCAGAGCCATGAAGTGCTGAAATTGCAATCGGCTCACCTACAGCTAAAGAATAAAAATCATTAATCATAGTAATTTGGTTATGCGAATCTACTTTATTTACAGCCAAAAATACAGGCTTTCCTGACTGACGCAAAATATTTGCAATATCCATATCAACAGGAGTTGTACCCTCTATACCATCTACTATAAAGATTATTTTATCAGCCTCTTCACAAGCAATTTTAGCTTGGTCATAAATTGATAACATAATATCATCTCCATCGCCTGGAACAATACCACCAGTATCAATTACAGTAAATTTTTTATTTTGCCATTCTACGTCAAAATAAATTCTATCTCTTGTAACTCCGGGCATATCGTCTACAATAGACTGCCTGCGTCCTACAAGCCTGTTAACAAATGTTGATTTTCCTACGTTTGGTCGTCCTACGACTGCAATAATTGGTTTTCTATTCATAATAGATTAACTTTAGCACAAATAAAAATATTTAGAAAGTAACTATTTTAAAGATTTAGCAATCTGTGCCTGAATATTATTTGCTCTTGTAATATATTTTGAAAGCTGTTCATACTTATCACCAGCTTCACCATAAGGTGTTTGCAAGGTCATAAGTTCATCAACACTTTTATTTATATTTTCAAGTTTACTCAGTGATTGCCTAATTTCCAGAACTGAAGAAAACTTTGAAGGTAGCATAGAAATTACAAAATCTTTAAATCCGGAAGCTGATTTTTTCGTTTGAGTTACAAAAGATTTAATCATTGGTGAAAATACACCAAATAAACCTCCGGAAATTTTTGCCGACAAGCTTTTTTCATTGTAAATTTCTGACAAATTTTGCAAATCTTCTTGCAATATTTTTTTACGATTTATATAGTATTCTACCGTATCATAATCTGATATATCTCGTGCAGATTGAATTTGTGCATCTATTTGTTTTAATTCTTCTTCTATTTTAGATATTTTATATTCTAACTTAAATAACTCGTCACTAACTTCTTTATACGCATCTTCTTTTAAAATATTGTAGTCATAATCATTCAAGCGCCTTGAATGCTCTTGATTAAAGCTATCTGAAACAAAGTGATTATCTTCAAAAAAATTATCACTTACACTATCCGCAAAAAAATTATTCCCTTGATTACCTAAAAAATTGTTATTCATAATCAAAATTATACTATTAAACTAAAATTTCATCAATTTGTTGTTTCATCATATGCGCCGGATAATAATCCGGAATTAGTTTAAGACACTCTTCTGTATAAAACAAAGCTTGTTCATAATCATTTACATGCAAATAGTATTTTGCAAGCATAAAATGAAGTTCGGCATCATTATAATATATTTTTTTAGATTTATTCATATACTTTAATGCCGCTGAATACAGCCTGTTTACATACATAACTCTCGCAGTATACTTAAAAATTTCTTGATTTATTGCAGCTAAAATTTCAAGCGAACCCAAAACTTGTTCAACATATGATATTTTTTCATTTTTTAAAAGCATATCCAAATCAATTTCAAAAAAATTCCTTATTTGAAAATAAGTCGGAAACTCAGGTAAATACCCTTTTAGAATATCAACCAAAATTTTACCCCAAAAAGCTCTTGGAGAATCAATTTGAGAAAAAATTTTCATAGCAACATCCAGTTCTTCATTTATAATCGCTAAATAAGCATGCTCAATAGAATTCGGAGCGATTTTTATAGAAGAACTATCCTCATAAAAAAAGAAAATTTTTTTCTCATTAGGAATTTGCATTTTTCTTGTTAATTCTTATTGAATTTTTTGCAGATTTATTACTTTCATCAACAATAAGTTCTTCATCCATAGTAGGATTTGAAGCTGATTTATCATTCAGAACAGAACCACCCTTGATTAAATCAGAAACAGAATCAACAGATGATGTTTCGGCGTTTTTACCAATAAGGTTAGCTAATTTGATTTGTAAATAAATTTCTTCTCTATAAATTTTTACATCTTTATCAGCCTTAATTGCTACCTTACATACGCCATTTTTCGCCTCGACAATAGTTATTTCTATATTGTCGTTTATCATTATCTTTTGACCATTTTTTCTAGTAATTACGAGCATTTTATTCCTTAAAAATTTTCATGAACTAATTAATCTCTGAAATATAATTTTTTAGTTATTTTTAAACATTGGGTAACTGATATCATATCCGGAACCGGATAATACGATTTGACCGGCTTTTTGTGTATCAACATTAAATATCAACGGAGCCAAAAGGTTTATTGTTGTCGCTTTTGGATCATCTTGAGGGATTGATGTAATATTCATTACTAGCAAACTCTCTACAGAAGTTACTTCTAACATATCTACAACATTATCAGGCAAATCAATAGAATAATCTATATTCAACGTAGATACAGAAATTATTGGAAATGCAAGCGTAGGGTCATCTACAGATTGCAGCCATTTGAAAAGCGTTTCTTTTCCCGGTTCTAATATAACGAATTTTTTTAGCGTATCAAACCCTATTATTGGAAGAACAAATTCAAAAATACGGTTTTCATCAATATCTATTTCGCCAAATCTAACTGTATTAAATTTCATCTTCTCTCTTTCTTAAAACCCAACTGACATTTGATTTGTCAATAGTGACTGTATTACTTGCGGACTTAACTTAGATGAACCATTCGCACCAGTTAACAAGTTAAAAATATCATCTTGTTGATTGTTATTAGAATTTCCTGTCAACAAAGATAATTCAGAAATATTATTGTTATTGGAAATAATATCAGACAAACCAGCTCTCTGCAAAGTTCTCAAAGCTGCAACAATTTCATCATTTGTAGGAACTTCTCCGGAAAAATCTTTGTATTCTTTAAATTTTTGAGGTTCAACACCATTATTTCTATTCATTTCTCTCATAAGGTTTTCTATTTTTTTCTTCTCATAATCACCTCTTGCTTCTTGAGAGAAACCGGAACCATAGCCGCTTCTGATGAACTTTTCTTCAGCAGACAATTCTTCAGTTTTAACATCAGCATGACAGTTTTCCGGAGATTCTATACAAGTTTTACCCTTTGTTGCATATTTACCAAGCTGAGAATTAGGAGAAAGAGAAATTACCTTTGAATAATTTGTAATTGCCTCTTCTCTTTTTCCGATTTGAGCGGAAGTCATAGCTAAATAATAATAAGCCAAAGCATTTGAAGGATCTTTCTTCACAACAGTTTGCAATGAATTGTAGCATTGTGAATAATTTTTAGCTTTATAAAGTTTTATTGCAGATGCCAAAGCTGGTGTAACAGTTGTTCTTGCTTCAACAAAAGGTATAGTCATTGTACATATCAATACGCTTAATGCAATTAGAATCCTTTTTTTCATAATAATCCTTCTTATTTAACTTACATCTATCTTAATTCATAATATACAACGGACACTATATAGATAATATCCATCATATAATTGAATTATACACTATTTTTTTAATGATAACAAGGTACCTGTCAATAGAAAATCGCAAATATCTCTTTCTAAGTGTATTCCATACAAATTATTAATTTCTTTAATAAAATAACATGGACTTGTTACATTAACTTCTATAATTCTACCATCAATAACATCTAAACCTGCCATTGGAATTCCCATTGAATTCAATTGTCTTGCAACTCGTGTAAAATTATTCATTTCATCTTGAGTTAATTCGGCTCCACAAATAAAGCTATCATTGTGCGTATTAAATTTAAAATCATCTGTTGTAGGCAATTTCTTTATACCATATGGAAGAACTTTATCACCGAGAGTTAAGACTCGTTTATCACCATTCTTAACTCCTGATAAGAATTTTTGCACCATTACAAGCGTAGTTTCATTATTTGTCATTGTATTGATAATTGTTCTTGTATTAGGATCTCCATCATACAAAAACATTACACCGGAACCAAAACATCTGTTTAACGGTTTCAAAACAATTTGTTTGTTTATAGCCAAAAAGTCTTCAATTTCTTTCAAAGAAGCTGTCACGATATTTTCTGACATAAGTTCTTTAAAATAAACACTATGAAGTTTTTCATTAAAATCTCGAATTGCACGTGGAGAATTGATAACACGTGGTTTTGTAACAAAATCAAAAATATAAGTAGCATTTATGTAATCAATATCAACCGGAGGATCAGGTCTAAACATTACGAGTTCAAAATCATCAATTTCACGTTCTATTTTTACATCTTTATAAAAAATATTACCTTTATCAGAAAATGTTTCATAGCATTTTGTAAAAGCCTTGTCTGCTTTTAAAGATAGATTTGGAATAGTCGTAATAAATACTTCATTACCTCTATCTAAGAATTCTTTTATTATCCAAAAATTTGTGACAAGATTATTAAATTCAAAATATTTAAGCTCAATTTTATCAATTACAAAAAGTATTTTCATCTCTATAAACTCCTCTTTGAAATAAAATTTATCACTAATACAAACTCTATTCAACTATCCTGACTGTTAATTTTATACATAAAGTTGACTTGATAAACAGAAATAGATTATTATAAATAAAGAAATATGAAACGTTATAAGAAGAAAAGAGAATCATTTTTTTCGAAGATTGTTAATTTTACACTAACAAGCTTGATTGCTTGTGCAATTGGTTCACAAGTATGTACTGCTGCTAATAATAATTTAAGAATTGCACAAGTGAGCGATGCACATTTTTCTTCTTTTGAAGACAATACTTCATATAAATTTCTAAAAAAATCCGGTGACTTATTAGATGATGTTGTTTTTCAAATTAATACATCAGGACCATACGATTTTGTAATGTTTACAGGAGATTTAGTCAATAAGCCTAAAGTCAGCGAGCTTGAGAAATTTACTGAACACGTTAATAAATTAGTTTACCCTTGGTATGCAATTGATGGCAACCATGATATTAGTATTGACGGACCTTTAACAAAGTCTAAATTCATTGAAGTTTTGGCTAATGCAAACGATAATATGAACCAGAAAAATATTTATTATGCTTTCACACCAAAGAAAGGTTTTAGAGTAATTTGTCTGGATTCTATTATTGATTATAAATTGACTTCTAATGGCGAAATTAACAATAAAGAATTTTTATGGCTGGAACAAGAGCTTATAGAACATAAAGATGATACTGTAATTGTTTGTTCCCATGTTCCAATAATAGAACCATTTTCTAGTCCTAATCATAAAATGCTAAATGAATACGAAGTCAGAAAACTTTTAAAAACTCATGAAAACCCTGTAATTGTTTTACAAGGGCATTACCATGCAACGAAAATAAAACAAGACGATAACATGCTTGTTATAGCGTCACCATCGCTCGTTACATATCCGAATGCTTTTAGAGTAATCAATATAAATTCAAATAAAAATCGTACATTGGTTGATGTTTATTTAAAAGAAACAAATTTAAAAGATATACAATCTCGTTCTAAACTCAGACTTATGGGCTCAGAAAGATTGTACGGAGAAGAAAGCGATAGAAATGCAAGCTTTGAATTAGGAAGGAAAAATAAATAATGACAAACGGTAAGGCTACAGATTGCACAAAAAAAGAAGAAAAAGACACTTTTAGTATAAAATTCAGAGGTGTTAGAGGCAGTTATCCTGTAGCTAACAAAGATTTTCTTAAATATGGCGGTAACACAGCTTGTGTAGAAATTCATGCGGGCAAACATTTAATCATACTTGATGCCGGAACCGGATTAATAAGCTTGGGGAACGAGCTTATGCATAAGTACATTGAATCAGGGACAACACTTTCAGATAGAACACCGGTAAGATGTTCCATTCTATTGAGCCACATTCACCTTGACCATATTCAAGGATTTCCGTTTTTCCGCCCATCTCACTTATCTTCAACTAAAATGAGTATGCTAGGTGGAGTAAATTATAACGAAACACTGGAAAACGAACTTTCTAAAATTCTTTTTACAAAATCTTTTCCGCTTGATTTAGGCGATATCGCTTCTGATTTAAAAATCATTGACTTGAATGAAACTAATTATATTATTTTCAAAGAAGATAGCGAAGTTCCAACAGTTATTAGGGTAAATGAACTTAAAGAAGGTGATTATACCGATAATGATGTCGTTGTCACTTGTTATAAATCATATGCGCATCCGCAAAATGGTGTTTTCGTTTATAAAATTGCTTACAAAGGTAAGACGCTGGTATACGCAACAGACAAAGAAAGTTATCCCGGAGGTGACAAAAAACTTATCAAATTTGCAAAAGGCTGCGATTTACTGATACACGATTCTCAATATTCAACAGAAGATTATTTGAGTATTTATGTACCAAAACAAGGATATGGTCACTCCACATTTGAAATGGCGCTGGATTGCAAACAACAAGTCGGAGCCAAGAAAATGGTATTCTTCCATTATGACCCTAATTACAATGACGAGAAATTAGACATGCTTGCAGAAGAATACGCTTCAGAAGACGCAATTTTTGCATACGAAGGTTTAGAAATAGATTTGTTATGATGAAGAAAATATTTTCTTTATTTTTATTATCAGTAATAATACTCTGTTCCGGTTATAGAAAGCCTTACAGATATACTATTGATGCAGAAAAAGACGCTTTTTTGCATAACAATGTCGGCTTAAATTATTTGAAAGACCGAATATATTATGCTGCAATACAAGAGTTTAAAATTGCAATACAATTAAGCCCTAACACTCAAGCAACAGCCATTTTCAAAAACAATTTGGGAGATACTTATACTTATATTGGCTATCCGGACATGGCTAGAATTTGTTATGAAGATGCAATAAAGCTCTATGGATTAAATTTCAAATATTATCTGAATTTAGCTGAATGCTACAAGACTTTAGGTATTACACAAACAAAAATCAAAGAATATTCATCCTCAACTTCACCTTACGATAAAATCATGCTGGGGCTTTTATACATTCAAACAGGTAGTGTAAGAAAAGGAGTTAATACGCTGGATGAACTTTGTTCAGAAGAACCGGATTTGTTGATAATTCCGGCAATTCGCCAATACTTAAGAGAAGTCACTAAAGCCATATAACAATTAAAACGTAATGCTCTATTTCTATGCTATACTTTATCTATGAGGATAAAGAAGCTAAAGCTAAAGAAGTATCGTAATTTGCACGAGATAGAGCTTGATTTTAGGAGCATGAAAACTCTTATTATCGGCAAAAATGCGCAAGGCAAAACCAATATCCTAGAAAGTGTTTATTTTTTATCTGATTTAAAAAGTCCAAGAACATCAACAATATCTGATTTAATTCAATTGGACGAAGATAAATTTGAAATAGAAGCAGTCGTTGAAAAAAATAATACAGAAATTGAACTTGATTATTGTTATACACAAGATAAAAAGCGTGAACTAAAGGTAAATAAAGTTAAAACAACACCAAAAAATTTCAAGACTATTGTTAAAACCGTTTTATTTTCAACTAAAGATTTACTCCTTTTAAGAGGAACGCCACAAGATAGAAGAGATTGGCTTGATAGAGCAATCTCGCAAGTTTATCCTGCTTATGATGAGCGTTTATCAAAGTATGAAAAAATCAGGATTCAAAAAAATAATCTTCTAAAAAACGAATTTGTTGACAATGCACTTTTAGATATTTTTAATGAACAATTGTCCGTAACCGGAGCAAATATTATATTTCTAAGAAAGAAATTTCTAAAAGAAATAGAAGAAATTGCAGCAA
Source organism: uncultured bacterium (assembly GCA_900549855.1). GTDB lineage: Bacteria > Cyanobacteriota > Vampirovibrionia > Gastranaerophilales > Gastranaerophilaceae > CAG-196. The sequence goes on from URPS01000002.1 coordinate 21,449, forward strand.
AAAAGCACGAAATCATTAGCGAAACCGAAGTTTTTAGTTTAAACTATACTTGCCCTTGTTCAGAAATTAATGAAATAAGTGAGTATTTAAAACAACAACTTGCAGAAAGACGCTCGGAAGAAATTGCAAGAAGAATATCTTGCGTAGGTCCGCATAGAGATGATATAGAGTTTAAGATTAACGGACTGGATGCTGTCAAATTCGCATCACAAGGTCAACAGAGAACATTGGTTTTGTCGCTAAAACTATCTGAGTTAGAAATAATTAAAAACAAAACCGGTTATTCTCCAATTCTATTGCTTGATGATGTTTTGGCAGAATTGGATGAAACAAGACAGAATTATTTATTAAAATCTATAGAAAAAGATACACAAACAATTATAACTTCGGTTGATACAATTCTTTTTGAAGAAGAATTTTTGAAAGATGTTATAATATACAATGTAGAGGCAGGGAGGATTGTCCAATGATTTTAATTACAGGTGGTGCAGGATATATAGGCAGCCATTTAGCAATGGCTCTTTTAGAACAAAAAAAAGACATTATTATATTTGATAGTTTGGAGTTAGGACATTCCGAAATAATAGATATTCTAAAAAAGCATGGAAATGTAAAATTTATTCAAGGAAACTTAAAAAATCTTGATGATATTAGAGGGGTGTTCCTTGTAAATAAGATAGATGCTGTTGTTCATTTTGCAGCATATTCTCAAGTCGGAGAAAGCGTTAAAAATCCTCAAAAATACTACTATAACAATGTTTATGGAACACTCAATTTATTGAATGCAATGCTTGAATTCGGAGTTAAGAAAATCGTATTTTCTTCTACTGCTGCAACATATGGTGAACCTAATTATGTTCCAATAGATGAACACCACATTCAATTGCCAATTAATGCATATGGTAACTCTAAATTAATGGTTGAAAGAATTATGGATGATTACGACAAGGCATATGGACTAAAATCAGTCCGCTTACGTTATTTTAATGTAGCCGGCGCTGATTCTGAAGCAAGAATAGGTGAATGGCACAATCCGGAAACTCACCTTATACCAAATGTATTGAAAGCAGACCAAAATCAAATTTTCAAAATGTTTGGTGATGATTATGATACTCCTGACGGAACTTGCGTTAGAGATTATATTAATGTTGAAGACTTGGCTGATGCGCACATTAAAGCTCTTGAATACTTGAATAATGGCGGCAAAACCGATTTCTTTAACTTAGGAACTAATGATGGTAACAGTGTTAAAGATGTATTTACGGCATGTGAAAAAGTTACAGAAAGAAAAATTCCGTTGGAAGTTTGTCCAAGAAGAGAAGGCGACCCTGCAAAATTAGTAGCAGATAACAATAAGGCGCAAAAAATTCTTGGTTGGACGCCAAAAAGAGATTTAGAATATAGTATAAAAACCGCCAATAATTGGGAACTTAATGCTCATAAACTAGGATTTTGGGAATAAATTTAACGGGGCAAGGATATAACTAGGGCGACAACACTCCTTCCCTTATTAGGAAAGGTTGGGAAGGGGATTTACTTACAAATGGCTAATACCCACCCGCATCTGCATGGTTCAGCCCAGTCTCACCAACATCTGTGACTTCCATAATTATGGAGGTTTAATATTACATTTCTGCTTCGTCAGTGATATAAGACGCATCAAACTTATACGCTTCAATTGTTCGTGAGAAATACTCCGGTGGCAAACCTGCTTTTTCTTTCAATGAGTTCAAGAATATTTCCCTATCCGGTAATTGTTCCCAAACAACCGGAAGATAAACTGCACGTTTATCACGTTCAATAATTATAATTCCATGCGGATAAATTTTAGATAATAAATCCCGCTCATCTTTAAAATGTATTCTTTCAATTGCAGACAATACGGAAACTGAAACTTCCAGATTATTAACCTCATCTATAGCTAGCGGTTCGAATCTGGGATCCTGAAACGCTGCATTTTTAGCATTGTCAATAATATCCAAAATTAATGGCTTTGTCGGATAAATAGAACCGATACATCCTCTTAATTTTCCATTGGTTTTAAGAGTTACAAATGATGCACCAAACTGTGTTAAAACGGTTGGAATTTTCTGTGGAACATATTCTTCTTGATTAATAGTTGTCAAAATACTTTCTCTTGCTGCTGCCAAAACATAATCATGACAATACCTTTCAATAAATTCATTGCGTGTATCTGTGTACATGAACCAAGAGCCATAGCCTACGACTCTTTCTTTATCATTACTAATATCACCCGAATTATACATCTCAGAACGAATCATTGTACAATCATTATTATTTGCAAAATCAACAAGCCCTTTTATTCCTACAACACCACACGCTTGAGCATTTTCTAGAAAATTAATTTTGCCTGTTTCTATTATAGTTGCAGTATAAGTGTCAATTTGTCTGCACTGTTGCTGAGGATAAAAATGGCTCAAGTCTGAAGAAATTACAAAAGACGAATTTTCCCAATATGTTGCAATCAAATCCGAAATCAGACGATAATCACAATTACCGGTTAAAATTGGAACAATTTTAATCTTTTTGCCCATTTTCTTAAGATTTTTTACGAAATCAACAGCACTTTGTTTTTGAGGCAAAAATAAATTTTGAATAAAGGGCAACTCAACTTCTATACAATGTTCCTTATCAAAAAACTCGTTATTGATAACACTCGGAAATTTTTCAGAAATATCTTTCACTAATTTATTATTAACTTCCAAACTTCCTAGCGGAGTTTCAAAATATGAATACTCAGGAAGTGCAATATTATTAAATTCAAAATGATGAGAAGGTCCTATTATAAAAATATTCTCACTCGGTTCTAAATATTGAAAACCAGCCATAGCAGCATGACCGGAATAAGCGTATCCGGCATGAGGTACAATGATAGCCTTCGTTCTATAATCTATCGCTATCTTTTGTTTATAAGATTCTAGTAAATTATTTAACTCTTCTTGTTCCGCAGGATAAAAAATTCCTGCAAAGTCACTTTGTTTGTTCATAAAATTATTATAGAATACATTTTTTTTAATAGCAAAAAAAATTTTTACGGGTTTTAAAAGAAATATGAACATAACTAACATATCAAATCAAACATTTAACGGATACAAAAATCTTATTGCAGACCACTCAAAAGTTGGTGATGCAGAATCCGCAACAATAATAATGCAACTAGATAATCTAGGGACAAATGACCTTGAAAAATATGAAGAGTTAAAACAAAAAATCCCTAACATTCAAGACACTGATGACATATTAGCATTAACATATTCTAAAAGACATAAAAATGACCCCGGAACACTTATGATAAATGATGCGGTAATGCTTCGTGGTGAAGAATTGAGTGATTTAGAAGATAATTATGATGAATATTTTTCAAGTTTTGAAAATTATAAAACAGAAGAAGGCAACACCGTAAAATTATATACATTTTTAGCAAACTTAACAAAAAGAATTGCTAACGACAACAAATTAGGTATAGATATCGATTACCAAAAAGTAGCATTCACAGCGCACAAAATTTTTAATTCTATTGCTGGCGATGCAACTCTTGCATTTCAATATCTACAACAGATTTTAAATAAAGGCATGCCACCACAAGAAGTTGCTCAAAAATTAAATAACGAAATTGTAAAAAGCATGTTACCATTCTTTAAATAATTTAGATTTTCAATTCCTCAATCTTTTGATACAATAATGTTAGGAGATTGAAATGGACGATTTTAAACATTATACGGTAATGCTGAACGAAGCTGTTGACGCACTAGAGTGTCAAGATGGCAAAATATATGTAGATTGTACACTTGGAGGCGGTGGTCATAGCGAACTTATACTCAAAAGAATTTCACCAAATGGCAGACTAATTTCTTTTGATATAGACGATGAAGCTATTGCACATTCAAAAGAACGATTAAAAGATTACCCTAATTTAACAATCGTTAAATCTTCTTATGCAAATATTAAAACAGAATTACATAAGCTTGGAATAGAAAAAATTACAGGCGGAGTAATCTTAGATTTGGGAGCGTCTTATCATCAATTAACCAAAGCAGAAAGGGGATTTTCTTTTTCTAAAGAAGCACCTCTTGATATGAGATTTGATATGGAAAGCGATTTTTCAGCGTATGATATTGTAAATAAATATTCAGAAGACGATTTGGTAAGGATATTCAGCGAGTATGGAGAAGAAAGATTTTCAAAAAGGATTGCTAAAAAGATTGTCGAAGTTAGAAGGGTTGAACCAATTAGAACAACGAAAGAACTTGCTGATATTATTATCGAAGCGACTCCTCGTATTAGGTCTAATATACACCCTGCTACAAGAGTGTTTCAGGCTATTCGTATTGAAGTAAATCAAGAGTTAAAAAATGTAAAGAATGTACTACATGACATATTGGATTTATTAGATGCTGGTGGTATAATTTCAGTTATAAGTTTTCATTCTTTGGAGGATAGAATTGTAAAACAGTTCTTCAAGTTTGAGAGTCAAAAGTGCAGATGCAATGATATGATTTGCAAATGTCCACCGCCAAAAATAGAATTGGTGAATAAAAAACCTATTATGGCGAGTGAAAAGGAGATTAAAGAAAATCCACCGTCACGAAGTGCGAAGTTAAGGGTAGTAAAAGCTATTCGTTGATGTTGAATATCTTGGGAGTAGAGGAGTAAGCAGCATTGGTTTCGGCTTTAAAAATCAACAATCACAACAATAAATCGGGTTTAGAGTTATTTATTGAAAAATTTTCAAGAGAAGCTAAAAAAGAAAGTTATCAAATTGAGGAAGAAACTTTTATTGATAGATCTGTTCAAAAATTAGCTGTTAATAGTATAATAGAAGGGTACTTTCCGAAGGAGAATTTAGTTAAAGACATGGCAATAAAAAGAGTAAACAAAATGTTATGTGTCATTTTAAGCCTTTTGATAGGTGTCGTTGTCGTTAGCTATTACTTTGTTATTTCTTCTGAAATGAAATTAAATGATTTAAGTAGACAAACTGTTATTCTAAATAATGAGAATGAAGAATTGCAAAATAAATTGGATTCTTTAAAATCTTTTAACAATGTTGATAAAACCCTACAACAAAATAATATGCTTCAAAGAGCAGGACAAGTTATCGAAACTCCTGAAGTTACGATTGACACACCGATTTCTGCTAACCGTTCTGTCAAGAAAAAAATATTTGATTATGCAATAGGTTTTTAATTTATGTTAAAAATTGTATGTGGTGCCGGAAATGAAGATACAGAAAGCGTAAAACGACTTGTTTACACATACGCAAAAGCCGGTTGCAGATGTTTTGATATTTCTGCCAGAAAAGAAATTTTACAAGCTGCAAAGGAAGCTGTTCAGTTAGCAAACGCTGAAGATATTCACTTTTGTGTAAGCGTTGGTATAAAAGGTGATCCTCACATAACAAAAGCAAAAATAAGAGAATCAGTTTGCATAAAATGCGGAAATTGTTACAGAAATTGTCCTAATGATGCGATAGAAGAATCAATCTTAGTAAACGACAAGCGTTGTATCGGATGCGGTACTTGTGCTAAAAAATGCCCTACAGGCGCAATGACAATGTATGAAAAAGACGTTAATGTTAAAGAAATTCTTCCGTATATGGTTCAAAACGGAGTAGAAATTTTAGAATTACATATTATGGGGCACGACAAACAAGATTTGGATTACAAATGGGCTATTATAAATGAATGCAATCCAAAATTTGCTTCGATTTGTATTGACAGAGAGCATTTTGGAAACAGAGAAGTTATAAAGCGCATTAGAGATATGATAGCGCACAGAAAACCTTACACTACAATTGTTCAAGCTGATGGAATTCCGATGAGCGGTTCTGATGACACATATAAGACAACTTTGCAAGCTGTGGCTATGGGCGAAATTATACAAAACAATAACCTGCCCGTCCATATAATGCTTTCCGGCGGAACGAATTCCAAAACAGCAGAATTAGCAAAGCTTTGTGGAGTGAATTATTGGGGAATTGCAATCGGTTCTTGGGCTAGAAAAATAACTAAGCCGTATATTTGCATGCCGGATTTTTGGGAGAACAAAGAAGTTCAAGCAAAAGCTGTTGAAATAGCCAAAAAGCTTGTAGAAAGTGTCGATTAAGAACTTCTATTTAACTCTACTTTGAAACAATAGACAATTTTTGTCCTTCTTCCGGTTGTTCTATGTTTTTGTAAGGATTTGAAGCGTATTTAAACTGTGTATTATAAGCTTTTGTATTAGAACCTCTAAAGATTACATTTTTAATATGTTTAAGAATCATAACCCCATTCTTAGCAGTTTTTCCATTCATTATAATCTTTTTGCCATCTTTTCTTACAATACCAAGTTTTCCACCAACTTCTTTTACTACGTATTCGGTTTTGTCTTTAGCATTAGAGTTTGTAAAGACTGTGCCTACAGGAACAGCAACTCCGGCACCTAACATAATCATATCAAGCTCTGATTTAGGTAATATTGGAACGTATTTATTGTTAGGATTAATTGATTCAATGTCATTATCAGCAAAGAATTTTTGTCTTTCTGCTTCTGTTTTTATGTTATTTTTTGCAAAGTAATCACATCTGTTAGAGAAATCGACATCACCAGAGTCAAACAAAGTTACTGTCATATCGCCATTTGCACTTTGCATCATATAAGCAACTTTTGCAAGTTCTCTTGTTAATAGCCTTCTTTCATCTACAAGTTGAGTTTTTAATTTTTCGTCATTAGGATTCGATTTCTTTTCTTCTGCTCTTTTTGCTATCTCACCTAATTCATTGTTAATATCGTTTATTCTAACTCTTGCTTCACTTGTTGATTTGTTTTGAGCTTGAACTTCCAACATATAAGGAGTACCGTTATTCAAAGCTGCTAATTCCGGATTACTTCTATCTTTTATAGCACCATTAATTGCACCCATAACAGTTTTTCTGTATTTAGCAATATCAGATTCACCTTCTATCTCTGTCCAAGGTAAAACGTTTCTGTTTTGAAGATAAATATTTTTAGCCTTTTCTTCGTAACCGGTCATGCCCATTTCATCACCGGAATATGTTGTAGGAATACCAGGAAGACCTTTTAAGAATTCCATAATCATAGCCGCTTTTGCTACAGCCGGTTCTGTTGCAGCTTTATAAACACTATCAATAATTTTTTCTTTATTAGCAACCGGTTTACCTGATGTAAATTCAGCTTGTTTAACAGCCATTGCAATTGCAAGTTTAATATCTCTTGCTGCGTAAGCATTCTTTCTTGTTGCAATATTTGGGTCTTCTATTTTCTTGAATTCTTCTTTATTTGATTCTACGAGATGTCTGTCATATTTTTCCACAAAATCTTTTAAAGCATCATTTATTGAAGCCTCTGCTTTTGGAGAAAGCTTAGTTTGTTTGTAAGCATCTTTCAATAATCTTGCAATCTGAATTGTATACAAGCTGTATCTGCTATAATCAGCTTTATGACCTAAGATTTCAGCTGCAAATTTATTATTTTCTTCTTTAAGCTTTGCGTCTTGCCAATCCATATCACCATGAACTAGATAGTTATTTATATTCATTGAATTAGCTTGTTTTACAACTTCTGTAATAAGTTTATTTTTGTCTGCTTCTGACAAATTTAAACCTTTTGCCATTTTTAAAACTTCTTTGAATGCATTTTCAACAGAAGAAAGTTCTTGCAGCTTAATCTTTTGCATATTTTCAGTTTGACCAACACCCAAGTAATTTCCGTTAGTCAAATCAACAATAGCTTTCGTAATTCTTGCCTTATCCTCATCAGATGCAACATCTGCACAATCTTCATTCAAAACTTCCATTAACAATTTACTCATAGTAATTGCACGAGGACTTGCTGTTAAGAAGTAGTTATTATTATCAACATTTAATCTTAATTCTAATGGGATGTCTGCTTCTGTTTTTGCACCGGATAAAACCTTGATTGCTGCCATTCTACCATCTCTATTTTGTTCAAAGTTACTATAATCGTTCAACAGATTAGAGTGGAATAATCCCATATCAAGAGCTAAACCGTGAATCATACGAGGTTTATCGTGATTGCCCATAAATGTGTATAAGTTTCTTAAGTAATCAACACTTCTTGTTTGTAGCAACAAATCAAAACGATTTCTAAATCTATCATGATCTTGGTTAATACCATTACCTTCATCAAAAGATGGAGCAAAGTTAGTCAACAAATCTGTAAAGAAATAAGAATAACCTGCTTCTGAAGTAATACCTGTTTCATTAAAGAATTTTACAAACGCATCAGGTTCACCATTAAATTTTTGTCCTATATCAGTTTTTCCTTTATAAGGATATACTTCTGCTCCGAAATTATCTTTCATTAAAGGTTCGATATCAGTAATTTCTGCAACTATATAAGCATTTGGATTTTGAGATTTAACTCCTTGAACAAATTTGCTCCAAAAATTAATTACATCGTTCCAATTGTCATCAAATGCATCATCTTCATTTCTGATTGCATCCATATCCATAACGTCTTTTGCAGCATCTAATCTCCAATCCAAGCCTAAGCCTGTTCTATCAACCATAGCTTCTGCAATTCTGAAACTTGAAGTATCAGTACCTGCAATTCTTTTTGAAATTGAATCTGCAACGAATGAAATATCAGAACTGTCTAATGTTTTTAGTCCTTTTTCCATTAATTTTTCTAATTGAGCGGCTTCTTCTTCAGGACTATGAGCATTGATTTTCAAAGATTTTAAACTTGTTCCGTTTTTCAATGCATCATAATCATATGTAATTTCACCATTTTCTATAATTTTTGTTTGGAAATTATCTCCGCCTAATGCTTTCAAGAAAGCATATTTTGCGATATCCTGTCCGACAAGTTCCATTACATATTCGCCGTATTCTGTGTAATCACCATTCTTGTCTAGCAATTTTTCATTAGAAGTTTCGTTTGCCTTTTTAATAACAGCGTCTGCAAAATCTTTTACTTCATTATTATAAAGACTGTTAACTTTGATATAATTTTTAGAATAAGGTTCTACTAATTGCGGGTTATTTTTCTTCATCAAATCAAATCTGGAAACGCCAATTGTTTCATCAGTAGTAGCTCTATTTGAGAAGTATGAAGTTGATAAAACACCTACAGTATTTTCATTCAATTCTAATGAATCCAGAGGTAATTTCATCAAAGATTTAACTGTAACATCATCTTTTGTTAAAACACCCTTTGGAGCTAATAAATATTGTCCGTTCAAAATATTTGTCAATGCATTATTATTTAATTTAGCTTCCGCAGGAAGTTTGCCATCTTTTATCAATTTATCAATAGCTTCAACTGTTTTTGCAGTTCCTACAGTTTGAGCAGTGTAAATTGTTTGAATATCCTTAACCTTACCTGTCCAATATTTACCGGATTGAATAGCCAAATCTTGAACTTCTCTAGCACCACGTTCAATCATTTGCTTTTCGTAATCTCTTTCTGAACGACTTACAATACCTTGAAGAAGTTTTTCATCATAACCGGAAATGCCATAATTCATTTTTACCATATCGGTATTTGCATCCCAAGTTACAAAACCACCTTCTGTTTTTTTGTCGATTTTGAAATTAGAGAACTGACCTGCCATTATTGTACCGTCAGCAGTATCTAATTTGATATTTTTATCAAATTTTTTGTTTAATTCATTGATAATTTTAACTCTGTTATCATACTCTTTTGGATCAATCTGGAATATAAAGTTAATAACAGTGTCATTGTGGTTATTGATATCTAAAGCGTTACCATCTGTCAATTTTTCATAATTAATAATTGCTTTATCCAAATCTTTTATTTGATGGTCACTAGCTTGTTTTGCATCATAAATTTGGAACAAAGTTTCTTTACCGGAATTATAATTTGGATTTGCGACTTTCTTGTAAGTTCCATCACTTTGTAACTCATAATTATAAGGCGCATTTACCACTCTGTGTCTTAAATCATCTTTATTTTGAGGTATTACACCCAAGCCAAGATTTGCATCTTTTAGTCCGCTCATTCTAAACCAATAATAAGATTGAGGATTTTTATCTGCCCATCTTAATGCATATTGAAAATGAATACCTTCAAGACCTTCTGATGTAAAAGTACCATCATAAACATATTTCATACCATTTGAGTATAAATCACGGAAAAAGGATGCAAAGTTTTCTGTATTACCCATATTTTCAGAAACTTGCATATTATTTTTGTTCCAATAACCTAAAGACCAACCCTTTGAGCCATTAGCAATAGGAGTTGAGAACATAAATTTGTAACCATTTTCTTTTAGGTAAGGAATAATTTTTTGTGCACCGGCAATACTACCGCCATGAATATTAGAGAAGTTTTTTATAACACCTTCCATATTCTTTTGGAAATCTTTATCGTAATATATTTCACCGGTTTTGTCGTCTGAAAAACTTCTATATTTAGCCCCCGGCATTAAAGAATCCGGAGTAATCAAATAGCCGGCGCCTTGAATAGTTGGTGTAGTACCTTTTCTTGATACTAAAGAATGAGTGTAATTACTGATAGAGTCACCAACATAATCAGACCTTACTGATTTCACATTGCCATCAGCGTCTTTTTCCACAACTGGAGCTATATCATGAACATATGTTCTATTTACGTATTCCTGTCCTTGAGGCTTAATTTTAACACCTGTATCAGCACCTTCCCAAATCACTTTACCGGTTGCTTTATCTTTTTTTACAACTTTATAAGCAAAAGGAGCATTCTTATCAAGGTTTGTTATATTTTGCAAGTTAACATCAACACCTTCAGGCTTTAAAGGTATAGTTGCAATAGGAGTTTGTGACAACTTGTAATTCAATTTTTCAGTAGGAGTCGCACTGTAAATTTGAATTTCACAGTTTTCTTTGTCACTATCATAAGGGTAGTTGAAACGCATAACAGTTTCGCCAACATCATTCTTTACGTGTTGATATCCCTTGAATCCTATATTTGATAACCCGCTTATTTTATTTACAAACACCTTGCTGAACTCCTTCTGTATATATAAAGAATGTAAAAAAATATTTTTTGCTTATTTTTCGGCATGTAAAAGAAAATATTTACAAAATTTAATATTGTATATAATACACATTATCACTAAATTTCACATAACAATTATATTACAAAAAAGATTTCAGCACAAGAAAGTCTTATACTTTAGATATCAACACCTGACATCATATTAATCAAAGTATCAATTGTATTTTGCATATTTACACTGTCAGTAGTTCTTTGCTGTAAAAATGCGTTAATCTGAGGCATCATTTGTATTGCTGTATCCAGTTTTGGATTTGACCCAGGTTGATACATACCTACATCAATCAAGTCTTTATTTTCACGATACATTGCCATAACTTTTCTTAATTTACCTGCGGCTTCTTTATGTTCTTTAGAAGCAATCGCAGACATAAGTCTGGAAATACTACCCAAAATATCAATCGCAGGATAATGGTTAGCTTCGGCAACTTTTCTGGACAAGAAAATGTGACCGTCCGTAATACCACGCACAGTATCTACAATTGGGTCATTAATGTCATCACCTTCCATCAAAACGGTATAAAATGCAGTAATAGAGCCTTTAGGGCTATTACCGGCTCTTTCCAAAATCTTTTGCAGCCAAGAAAAGATTGATGGCGGATAACCTTTCATTGTTGGAGGTTCACCAATTGACAAGCCAACTTCACGTCCTGCCATCGCACAACGAGTAACGGTATCAGTCATCAAGAAAACTTTTTTACCTTGATCTCTAAAATACTCACATACAGCAGTTGCAGTCATAAGACATTTTTGTCTAATCAATGGTGGCTGGTCACCTGTAGAACATACAAGAACAGATTTTTTCATACCTTCCGGCCCAAGAGCATCTTCTACAAACTCTTTAACTTCTCTTCCACGTTCTCCAATTAGTGCAACAACGTTGACATCAGCATCAGAATTTCTCGCAATCATACCCAGCAGAGTACTTTTACCTACACCGGAACCGGCAAACAACCCCATACGTTGTCCGCAGCCAAATGTTAAACAAGAATCAATTGCTCTAACGCCCGTTGAAAACATTTCCGTAATAATAGGACGCTCAAACGGTCCAGGAGGAGGACCATCAATCGGGCGCCATAATGCGCCTTCCGTATCTAAAGGTTTTCCGTCTATCGGATCACCCATTGGGTCAATAAGCCTACCCAGTAAAAATTCTCCAACAGGAATAATAATTGGTTGTCCTGTTGTTGTTACAAGACTACCTTGTCCAATTCCTGTTCCATCATAAAGTAAAAGCAATTGAGCAGCATCACCTTTAAACGCAACAACTTCCGCCGGTTTTTTCTCTCCGTTTGCAGCCTCAATGTAGCATAAGTCGCCAATTTTAAGTCCTGGGAGTTTAACTTCTACTGTCAACCCCAAAAGCTTAGAAACGCTGCCTTTGTACTTATACAACTCGACGTTTTCTATCTTGTCATGGACTTTTTGCTTAAGCTCATCTAAATACTCTTGATTAACACCTTCCATAATTTAATTTTAACATAGCATTTATATAATATCTATCCTCTTGCACAAATTGTTTGAGCTACATATACACCGGATGCAGATGCTTGGATTAAACCTCTTGTTACTCCGGCACCATCACCGATTGTAAACAAATTCTTAACCCCTTCTGTTTCCAATTCGTTTGTCAATTTAACTCTTGCAGAATAGAATTTAACTTCTATACCATAAAGAAGAGTGTATCTTGAAGCAGTTCCCGGAGCGATTTTATCAAGCGCAAACAGCATCTCAATAATACTTTTCATTTGTCTATAAGGAATTACCAAACTCAAATCCCCCGGAGTTGCACAAGTTAATGTTGGCGTAATTACACTTGATTTAATTCTATCCGGAGTAGAGCGTCTGCCTTCCAACAAATCACCGAATCTTTGAACAAGAATGCCGCCCGCAAGCATGTTTGCAAGACTTGCAATATGTTGACCATAAGCTATTGGTTCTTTGAACGGTTCTGTAAACTTTTTACTTACAAGTAGCGCAAAGTTTGTATTATTTGTTTTGATATTAGCATAACTATGACCATTTACAGTCACAATTCCGTTGTAATTTTCTTGAACAACTTCCCCGTTAGGGTTCATGCAGAAAGTTCTAACTTCATCGCCAAATGTTGGAGAATAGTAAACCAACTTGGATTCATAAAGTTTATCAGTAAGCGGAGCAAATACAGGGGCCGGTAATTCAACACGAACACCAACATCGACTGCATTATTAACCATGCCGATTTTATTTTTAGCGAATTCATGAGTAAGCCAATCTGCTCCTTCTCTCCCTGGAGCAATAATTGTATATTGTGCTTTTATAATATCACCATTATCAAGAACAATTCCTTTAACCTGCTCACATTCAACAATAAGGTTTTGTGCTGTTACATTGTTTAAAATCGTAATTCTATCATCCAGATAATCTTGCATATGTTTAAGAACATCAAGACTTCTTTCTGTACCTAAATGTCTTACAGGAGAGTGAACAAGCTTCAATTCAGCTTTCACAGCTTCACGCTCAATCTCTCTAAAGACTTCCATGTTAGTACCAAAAACTTCGTCTGTTGCGCCATGCTCTAAATACATATCATCTGCGTATTTAATAAGTTCTTCAACTTTTTCTCTTGACATATAGTCAACCAAATGACCACCAACATCCGGAGTTAGGGTAAGCTTACCGTCAGAAAAAGCACCTGCTCCGCCCCAACCGCAAAGCAAACCACAACGTTTACAATTAACGCATTTTGGAGAACCTTCTCTAATCGGACATTTTCTCTTTTCAATTTTCTGCCCTTTTTCTATCAAAACCACTTTCCACTCAGGACGCAATTTTACAATTTCTAACGCAGAAAAAATTCCGGCAGGACCAGCACCGATAATCGCAACATTATACATAAACAACACTCCTACTACCCTATTACTTATTTAGGATAAACTAAACACAAGTTTAAATCAATAATATAACAGTATATACAATTAGGTATATCCGATACATCCTTTGTGATTATATACGACTCATTCTTTAGAATAGTTTTTGCAAAAAATGCTTACATTTCTTTACATACCAATTGTGCAAACTCTGTTTTTATGGTAGAATAGGCGCATAGAAAAAGTGAAATGTGTTTGATTTTAACTGATAAAAACCAGATTTTTTATAATTTTGTGTGTTACTAATATAGGAGAAAAAACTATGAAACTTATCTCTAAAGAACCAAAAACAGTTAAATCTGCATTCAATGATGAATTTGAAAGCTATTTAAAAAAACAACAAATCAAAACTACTTTTAATGGTTATGAAATTGAGTCTTTCTCTTGGTACAAAAAAGCTTTGGGCTTAGCGTAAATTGTTTAAGACAGCTTTGGGAGAGTGAAGAAGATTTTTTAAGCAGCGAAATTTCTTTTATTTGAGATTTTGCTGCTTTTTAACGCTTTTGTGATGTAATTAATTACGCCAATTTATGATTACTTCTTATTTCCGACTTCATTACCGGGAATCATTAGCGCTAATGGAATAATTCTGGCTATACCATTAACAATAGGAGATGATGAAACATAAGACGCTGCAACAACAGCATCGTCAACGTGAGCAGAGAAATCTGTAAGCTTCATATCACGTCCTTCTTTTTGACGGAATATAAAATTATTAACTCTATTCATAATAACGTTAGCCAAATAAACACCGGCAAAAATACCGGCAACTGCACCACAAGTTTTAGCGACCTTGCCATATTTGCCGAGTTTTTCTGATAAAAAGTCTACTGTCAAAATTGGAATAGAAACATTGCCAACTTGCATTAAAGCTTCTCTACGTTTTTCTTTTCTTGCTTTTGGGTCTTTATCAATCATATAACCACCAGCTAAACCACCAAGAATCGAACCCACACCAATTGGAATAACTTGTTCGTCATGGTATTTTACTTTTGCAAGATAGGAATTCTTAATATTTTTAAACATTTTATTAGGTTTAAGAGAATACCCCGCTCTCTTTGCTAAAATAGCACAACTTGCAGCTGTACCAAGAGCAGCCATGCCGGCAACAACAGCTTTTTGTCGTTTAGAATAAGTATTCTTAGAATCTTGTTCGCCAAAATGCTTAAATTCCGGACTTGTATAATTTACTGGACTTATGTTCATTCTACTACCTTCCGATTAGTATAAAACGCAAACAAGATAAAAATTGCTTTTATGTTAAAAAATCTTAACAAACATTTTGTACCTCGTTCTGTAATACTAACTCTTTTAGTATAGCAGAATGACACTAGAATATCGTAGGGTGGTAAAAGCGAAAGCGGTTCCCACCTTTACAAATTATTGTTGCATTGTGCGCACTCAACAAATCTTTATCTTTTTACTAAAAATAAAAGTTAATAAAAAGCTGGATTCTTCGAAACACAGTTTCTCAGAATGACAGAAGAATTTTTTTTAACAAAAGCAGGTCGTGTTCAATGATAAATGTTGAACACGACCTACATTCTATTTATAGATAACAGATTGTAATTGTTGGGGTAGAAACCCCAACTTACTATTTTGCACTACCAATATTAACGGAATAAAAATATCCATAAGCCAGCTGCACGATTTTCTATAGTTTGTATAGATTGTATTTTTTTAGGATTGTTTAAAATTTCAGTTATCCTTTCAGGTGTTGCTTTTAGTCCATCGTTTCCGGATAAACAGTTGTATATGATGTCATTAACCTCTTTTTTAGAGAAAAATTGATTTCCATCGACCTTGAAGTTTACTAATTTTTCAACAAATTCAGGATATTTATCCATTGTATTGATGACTACTTGTTTATCATATTTAACATCTTTTAAAGCTTCAATTAAACCATTTCTAATTTCTGGTGACATTGAAGGATTGGTTTGTGGTTTAGATTTTACTTTAACTTCCACTTTCGGCTTAGCTCTAAATACTTCAGGATTAGCTTCTACGGTAGAAGACAGCGGGTCTTGAATTGCACGCCAAATTCCTGCTGAACGACTTTTCCAACCGGATATACTTGCGATTTCTTCCGGATTATTTAATACAGCTTCAATTTTTGCTTGATAATTAGGTATAGGCTTACCGTCAGTAGTAAATCCTTCTTGACAATTTTGAATTAGATTATCAACTTCGGTTTTAGATAAAAATGGTTTACCGTCCGGACCTTTAAACTCTGTCAATCTGGTTCTTAATTGAACATCTCTTTGTTCGAATGTTTTTGCACTTGCTTTTGTTGCATTACCATCGGTTGCAATTTCACTTTCCGGTATTGCTTCATTATTTTTCAATTTGGCATATAAAGCTTCTGATTCAGCATCACCTTTTAGTGGTTCTTGACGTTTCAAGAAATTCTTTTTAGGCATTACATACGGATCGCCATCTGTATCATAAACAACAACTTCATCTTTCTGAATAACTCTTGGTCCTTCTTTTGTTTGGATTTCCGTTCCTTCTTTAACAATTTTATATGCAGAAGGCACTTGATCTTTTACAATTTCCATTGCATTACCTTTTCCGACCTGTGCATTATATAATGGGTCAAGTTCTCCGGTTGCAGGATTCTTGTAAGTTGAAGCAATTGTTGTAGGTTCACCTACTGCAAAATCTCCGCCGGCTTCATCATAAATCATGATGACAGATGCCGGTTTCCCGTCCGCACCGGTGCTAACTTCGTAAGGGTGTTCCGGATCCCATTTGTTTGGTACATACATTTTGCCATCTTTACCTTGATATACAATACCATCAGGCTTTCCATCCGTAGTGTATGCGGTTGCTTTTCCGGCTTTGCTCAAAGATTGATGAGCATCAGCAGGGAAATTAGCCCTTGTTTTTGAATAATCCGGTGTTGGTAATTTCGCACGATATGTAGATGGACTGCTTTGGACAACAGAGTTATTAGTTTGTACAGTTTTTGCTTCAAAATATCCATTTTCATTTGGTTTAAAACCACGTTTGGTTAGTTCATTTTTGTATATTTCCAATCCTTCTGTAACACCATAATTCGTTCTGGCATTAAATTCATTAATCAAATCTATATCACTTGCGGTTTTTACAAATTCTTGAGCATGTTCTTTGATAGCGATATGTTTATCAGCCATTTTAGCAGATTTTACAGCACCACCAAGCATAATAGTACCCATACCGAGTTCACTACCGGCTAAACGAGCCTCATCTTCTGTTTCAGCAGTTTGTGCATGAGCTAAACCGGCACCAATCAATTGGCTACCTTCTACACCAAAATAGCTTTGTGTAGCTACTGCAAAATATTTTCCAACATTTGCAACAGTTGCGACTTTACTTGCAGTTCCTAATGCGCCAACCATTTCTAAACCTTCTGCGCCAATAAAACTATCAACAGCATCGCCTAAACCTTTAGTAATGTTCCATGCCGTTTCTAACTTACTCAAGTTTGTATCATCACCATCATCTACCAGATTGTCAACGTAACCAACAAGCGCATTTAAACCGCTATATTCTTTTATAGCGTCTTTCGCATCTGTAACACCAACTTTCTTATCAATATATCTGCACATATATGAATTAAATTCTGACAAGGCATTTTTCATACCGGAAAAATCTTTTTTCGCAGCTGCATCTTGGAATTTATCCATGATAAATTTCTTTCTTTCATCATGTGACATATTGTCTATCTTTTGTTGTTCAATCTCACGTGTTAATTGGCTTGCGCTCTTGTTTGCATCAGCTTCTGATATTTGAACAGAATCTATATGTGCTTTAAACTTTTGTTCTTCAGCCGTTTTTTTGTGATTAAGAATTCTTTCATTTTTAATATAGTTATTCATTTCAGCAGCTTTTTTCTTGCGTTCTGCCACTGTTTCATTCAATTTCATTTGACGATGAGAAATCGCATTCTGTTTTTCTACAGGATTTTTTTGTGCAAAACTTGTCATACTATCTAAATAGGATTCTTCACCACCACCGTAACCGGCAAAACCCCAAACGTTACCTTGTCTTAAAGCTGTTTTCTGTTGTTGAGTCATTGCTTGAGCGTTAAAACCTTCGGTTGTATTCATCCAGTTTGCATACTCATTCTTGTTCAATTTGCCATTTTGAAGCATATGTTGAGCAATATCAAACTTGGTCATCTTGCGTCCGATTTTTGCTTCTTTTTGCTTTAAAGCTTTCAAATTTGCTTGTGCATAAGCGTCGATTTTTTGTGAGATTGTGGGTGCCATAAACATTCCTTTCTTTATTTTTTAAGTCTTACATCTTGAATTCGCTATAACAAGTTCCACGAGAGAATTATAGAAATTTTGCAACGTCACTTTTTATACAAAATGTGATGAACCCAATAAAGACGTAGCATTTTAGGGGTTAAAAACAAGAAATTTTAATATATTTATGTAAATTTTTGTAACAATTTGAAGCCAAAACCTAAAGTTTTACAGAATTGTGCCGATATATAAGAAGTAACGTCACATTTTGTATAAAATGTGACGTTCTATTTGAATTGAATTAATTAATAAATTTAATTGATGACACCCATCCTAACCTTCACTAATGAGGGAAGGAATCCGCAGCCCTAGTTAGGGAGGTCGCAGCTGTTAACGAAGACGTGATAATTTAATTAACATTCAGACTTAACACCTTATTTTAAGCCTGATGACTGGATTGTTTCGCTCCCGCTCGCAATGACTGGACGTAAAAGCACCAGTAGAGCACCTTTGCGATAAAATTTGGGCTTCGAGTTCATAGACTTACTTGAAACTATAAGGAATTTCGTGGTAATCAAGAATATATAAAAATCACTAATTAGGGGTATTTTTTAAGCAACATACATAATTAACAAACAGGTGAATAAAATTTAGAAATTTCTTCGAAATACTTTTCTAAAGCCTTATATCCATTGTAAATTTCATTCGTGACTGTAGAATATCTGCTTGCAACAATATATTTCAACTCTTTACATCTTATTTGCAACAAATTATCTGCATCTTTTCTTAATAATTCATTATTAGAAGTAGACCACTTTTTCAAATAAGACAACTCTTCATTTACTTGTTTTATTGTTGAATATTCCAATGTATTAAAATCATATTTCTTCAATAGTTGAATTTCTGCGTTAGTAATACGAGCTTGAACGGCTTGGAAACGATAAACTTTTTTGATAATTACATAGTTATCTGCAATTCTTCTATGTGAATACGGAACAGCACTTTTTGCCAGTAGAGCAGATGTAGAAAGGGCTGTAAAAGCATCATCATCTCTTGATAAAGTACTTTGAATCGGATTAACCGTAACTATCTTCTTATTATCCACGTTAAAAAACTCCTTCCCCGTTATCTAAGTCAATTTTATAATAACAACATGCGTTTGTCACTAACTTAGTTACTAAATTTTACATTATGTAAAAAAGAATTATAATCTATATTATCAATTCAAATACCATATCATTCATGTTATCATACCGTTATGCAAGATATTTCATCACTTATATCTGAGGAGCTTAATCTCATTAATTCGGAGTTGAATAATATTGATTTGTTTAACAACGAGCTTGGGAAAGCTTTACAAAAATTCTTAACATCATCGTCGAAACAAATTCGTTCAAAAATATCACTTTTGTATCTAAAAGCTTTCAATACAAAGATTTCAGAAAATAGTATAAAAATAATTTCAGCAGGAGAAATTATCCACAACGCATCATTGCTTCAAGATGACATAATTGATAACACAGACACAAGACGTGGTGAAACAACAATCGGAGTAAAGTATTCTAAAAACATTTCAATTTTATCCGGTGATTTTTTATTAAGTGTTGCGATAAAAAAACTGCTTTCAATAAACAACACTCGGATTTTAGATATATTTTTGGAATGTACACAAGCTATGTGTAAATCAGAAGTTGAACAGTATTTTTTGCGTGGGAATAAGCCTGAACTTGATAATTACATAAATATCTGCATCGGAAAAACTGCTAAACTTTTTGAAGCCATTTTAGAAAGCTGTGCTATTTCAGAAAGCATTGATATAAAAAATGCCAAGCAATTTGCGCTTAATTTTGGGATTTATTTTCAGTTAAAAAATGATTTAGAAAAAGAATCATCACTTGCAGACCAAAAGAACAAAATTTATACACCAAAAGATTTTTTGGGTATTGAAAAAACATTGATTTTAATAGATAATTATCAAAAGAAGATAAGGAGAGATATCGGCAATTTGCCTGATAACAGTTATAAAAAAGGATTAGAGGATTTAATCATAGGGTTATGATAGATAAAGAAAAATTTAAAGCAAATTTAAAAGAAACAATTGATACAATCGTTTTTGTAGTAGTTGCTGTAATATTAATCAGATTTTTTGTTGCAGAATTAAGATGGATTCCATCAGGTTCTATGCGCCCAACATTAGTTGAAGGTGATAGAATTGTTGTAGAAAAGCTTACAAAATTCCCTAATCTGTTCAAACATCAAGGATTTGAAAACACACCTAAGCGTGGTGACATCATGATATTTTATCCGCCATTCGTCAAGCTTAAATCAACTCCTTGGGCTGTATTTAGCAGACTTACAGGATTTTTCTGCAAGGATATTGCATATATAAAAAGAGTAGTAGGACTTCCTGGAGAAAAACTGGAAATTAAGCAGGGAACAAATGGCGCATACAAGGTTTACATTAACGATAAACCGCTCCAAGAAGATTACATCATGAGCGAATATGATTTTCATAAATGTAAATCTGACATGTATTGCGGTCCTTTAATTATACCTGAAGGTCAATATTTCATGATGGGTGACAACAGAGGAAATTCAATGGACAGTAGGTTTTGGGGTACTTTACCAAAAGAACGTTTTATAGGAAGAGCAGTATTCTTATTCTGGCCATTGAACCACATTAAAGGATTATAATAGATTACAAATAGAATTCAATCAGGACAAAATTTTCTACCTAAAGTTATAGAAAGTTCTAACTAATTTAGAATTCAAAAAAAGGCCAACAGCATATATTATGATAGTGTGAAGGAATAGAAATACCCCGAACAGCTATAGCATAGGTATAGCCATATTTTGGCATAACTTGTGCTGTAATCAAGGATGAAAAAATTAAGAAAAGGAGATCACATTATGGCTTCAATCACTATCAACACAAACATTGCGTCATTGACCGCACAAAGGAACTTGTCTAACGCAACAAGCGGTATGAACACAGCAATGGAAAGATTATCAACCGGTTATAAAATTAACTCCGGTAAAGATGATGCTGCAGGTTCAGCAGTATCAACATTAATGGAAGCGCAAATTTCAGGTTACGACGTAGCTGAAAGTAACGCAACAATGGGTTTAACACTATTAGACACAGCAGAAGGTGTTTTGGATATCGTTTCTGATTACCTTCAACGTGTAAGAGATTTGACAGAACAAGCTGCCAACGGTACATACGGTACATCTTCATTGAACGCTATCAGAACAGAAGTTCAACAAAGAATGCAAGAAATCAACCGTCTTTGTGACGTAATCGATTTCAATGGTATTCAGTTATTGGATGGTACTAGTAACGCATATAAAAGCGGTTCCGGTGTAAACTTGCAGGTAAGTAACAATTCCGGCAAACCAAACATCATTAACCTTGAAAAATCATTATTTGCATCAGCTAAATGTAGCGCATTATTCGGCACATTAGATGGCAACAAATGGTTTATAAAAGAAGGTGAATCATATGATAAAGCTAAAGTTAATAAAGGTGGTAAAGAGTATATTGATTCTAAAAAATTCTCAACACCGGCACTTTACGCTAGAATTATGGGCGAAAAAGTTGAACTGGATGACGGAACTGTTTATGATTTTACTAAAAATGGCATAAAAGATAATACATATGACGAAAACGGAACAAAAGTTCCTAAAAAAGGTGTATTCAACTGTATCACAGCTATTTGTGATGCTGTTTACACAAACGATTCTACCGCTCGTGAATTTTTACAATTCGTTGACTCAGCTATCAAAAACATTTCAGATAGAACAGCGTTAATCGGTGCTTACATGAACCGTGTAGAATCAGCTGTTGATGCGATAAGTGTACAAAAACAAAACATTGTATCAGCTAATTCGTCTATTAAGGATGCTGACGTTGCAACAGAATCTTCTAATTACATCAAATACCAGATTCTACAACAATCAACAGCAACATTGCTATCAACAGCAAACCAAGTGCCTAGTATAGCTTTGAATTTAATCTAGTAAAGTTTTTCTTAGATAGTGATGAAGCCCCCGCAAATGCGGGGGCTTCATTCTTATATTTATGATAAAATTTAACTATGGGACTTTTATCATTATTAAGAAAGAAAAACAGAACATCTTTGTTTACAACTCCATCACACGATGGAAAACTTTGTATACTACACAAGTTTTATCAATGGTATCGTGCTGATATTTCAGAAGTTGATGCGTATAATCCGGAAGCAGCTTTAGAGGAAGCAGAAAAAAAAGCTGCAATTATATACAATACACGCAAAACAAAATTTTTAACAAATGGTTCTACAAGCGGTATAATTACTGCTGTATTAGCCTGTTGCAAGCCAAATGATAAATTATTAATCTGGGAAAAATCTCATCCCTGCCATAAAAATGCCGGAGAACTTGCCGGCGCAAACATAATCGAATACAGTTTGCCATACAACGAAGAATGGGGAATTTACGAAAGATTAGAAAATATAGAAGAGTTAATCAAAGAACACTCTCCAAAAGCAATTATTGTAACTTCTCCAAGCTATGAAGGTATTGTTTCAGACATTCCACATATCAGCGAAGTATGTAAAAAGAATGATGTTTACTTAATTGTCGACGAAGCGCACGGAGCCTTATATCCGTTTTCAGATAACTTACCTGAATCAGCGATAAAATATGCTGATTTTACGGTTCAATCATTGCATAAAACAGCAGGAGGAATAAATCCGACTGCATTATTACATTCAAATTGTGATTTGGATATTGATTCAGCATTTAAGCTAATCAACACGACATCTCCATCTTATCCTATGCTAATGACAATTGAAGCCAATATAAATTATTTGAATTCTAAAAAAGGCAGAGAAAAAATTGAAGCTTTAATTTCAGAAATCAAAAAATTAAAACAAGAAATAGGTAAAATTAAATTTTACGGTGATGATATTACAAAAATCCTAATAAAAAAAGAAAATCTGACAGGCTACGAGCTATCAGAAATTCTTTTTGATAAATTTAATATAGAAGATGAGCGCACAAATGATAAATCTACAATGCTTTTGACAGGTCTGGGTACAACCTCTGCTAAGCTTTTGCGCCTTAAATATGCGCTTTTGAAAATATCTTCTAAGTATTAACTATTTAATTAACGCTTGTACTGCTTTAAAGTTTGGATGTTTTGCTCCTTTTAGCCATTCAAACAATACAATTTCGGTCGTAATAATATAAGCGCCATTATCTTTCATTCTTTCTAATCCTGCAAGATATTCTTCTTCTGCACGACTTCCGCATGCATCTTTTATAACGCTTACTTCATATCCAAGTTCTCTTAAAGCTGCTGTTGTTTGACTTACACAGATATGAGTTTCAATACCGAATATAAGAATTTGTTTTTTATTATGTTTTTTTATTGCTTCAAGAATTTCTTCGTTATTTAAAGCAGAAAAAGCAGTTTTT
Source organism: uncultured bacterium (assembly GCA_900549855.1). Taxonomy (GTDB): domain Bacteria; phylum Cyanobacteriota; class Vampirovibrionia; order Gastranaerophilales; family Gastranaerophilaceae; genus CAG-196. The sequence goes on from URPS01000002.1 coordinate 45,093, forward strand.
TCAAAGATTTCAGTATCTTCAGCTAAAGCATCCTTTACAGCAGGAATTGTATTACCTAATCCTTTTGGATATTGTTCTGTTACTACAACCGGAATACCAAGAATTTTTGCGGCTTCTGCAATAATTGCAGATTTTTTCTCTACTTGCTCTTTATTGAATACCGCATTTAACAATTTTTCTTGTACATCAATAATCAGAACTAAACTGTCTTCTAAATTAAGTTGTGCCATCATTTATCTCCTTCTTAAACTCTAATATAAACTGTTCTAATAAATCTTCTAGAAAGCCCGCTTCCAATTCGTCAGGCTCAAGCGCAATTCTTTTCGTATCTATATTTTCGTTTCCGGATAGGTAAGTTATATCAATATTTATTTTAGAAAATCCTGCACTCGTAATTTTAAGCACAGATTGAATTTGACGACTTTTAATCCTCAAAATACCATATCCATCACCAATTTCTTGCTCGATTATAACACCGTAAAGCTTATCTGTATATTTTTGCTTTATATGATAAAAAGTTGGAGTAATAACCTGTTCAATTTTTTTGTTAAAATTGTGCTTGAATTGTTTAAAATTATTCGTAGGATTTTCGGAACTAATCATACTTTCCGTAAATTTTTCATAATTTATAGCTTCATGCAATTTATTGAGTGCTTCATTAATCAACTGTTGCCTGCTTTTAGAAAAAGTTTTTGCAAAACCTGCATAAATTTTTTCCGGAATTTGAGAAGATATTTTTGCCCAAATTTTTTGAGCACCATCTATATCCGTATCAAACAATAGCAAAAAGTATTTATTCACGGCAAAATTCATAAGAATATCATTTTTTCTTATGTTGTTTAATATTATTGTTTCAATTTGATTTGGTTTAATCAAAAATTTAGTTTTTTCATTAGGCGAAATTGCTACTAATACAGATGGAGTTGATGTTTTGTTAATTTTATCCAACTCTCTATCCAAAACATTAGTATAATCTAAAAACACTTCATTATTTGGAGTTATACAATTATTTTTTTCTAATATTTCTCGATAACGTAAATTCTTTATTAATAATGACGAAACATTTAAAGCCGACGATAGCCCAACATCAATTTCTTCATCGCTTGTCATTGGTGTAAAATATGACAATGCACCTGATTTAAGACATGATAATTTAAAAATTTCATCTTCATTAAAAGAAAATACTATAGCAGGGCTGCCTTTTAACAACTTCAAAAGTTCTAAAGTCTGTTCTTTTGAACTCTCACTATTAATTATCAAGACAGAAGTCTGTAACAGGTGTAGTTTTTCCGGTATATCTTCAAATTTAAACCTAAATAACTCATCTGATTTTCTTAATTTAAGTTTTGGCGCAATAAATTCAAAAAAATCAGAATCATTTGTTATTAAAACAACTCGACCTTGCATATTAAAACCTAATTAACTTAATTCTGAAATAAGAACCTCTGCTTTTTGAAGAACAGCTTCTCTTAAATCTTCCAAATCTTCAATATCAATACCTAAAGATTTAATGAAATCCTTATCTACAGAATTAGGATTGAATTCTGTTTGTACAACTTTGTCTATAAGACTTACCAAATTACATGGCACAGGAATTGAAGACAATGATGGAGCGTGGTGATAAGAAATAATATTTGCTAACAAAATCGGCAACTGCCATCTTTTTGCCAATAAAGAGCCTGTTTTTACATGGTCAGAATCAAAATATTTCTTTTCTGCATCTAATACATCTGCACCATCCTCAATAGCTTTCGCAACTTTTGTATATAATTTTTCATTAGCCATATGTAAAACAATTTTACCTACATCATGAACAAAACCGGCAATAAAAGCTTCATCCTCATCCATGATTTTTGTTAATTTTGCTAAGTATTCACAACCGGCAGCCACACGCATTGAGTGTTTCCAAAGTTCTTTATCACCTGCGTTTGACATCATTGGCTTCATTGCAACAGCAACAATAATGTTTTTAACTTTAACCATTCCAAGAAGTGACAGCGCTATATTGATAGAACTGATTTGTTGTGAAAATCCGTAGTAAGCAGAATTAACCAATGCAAGAATTTTAATCGTCAAAGATTGGTCAAACATTACAATATCGCCAAGTTCTTTCATGCTCGCTGTCGGTTTCTTCATTATATTCAATGCCTTTACAATTACGCTAGGCATTGCATGTATATCTTTTACACTATTTACTAATTCAACTGTTTTATCCATTTTAAGTCACCTTTTTCTATACTTGTAAATGTTTTTTTATTGATAAGAAACTGCCAATTGCTCCAAAAGTTGTACCTATCACCAGCAATGTAATTATAACAACATTCTGAGCATATGCGGGATTTGGAATCAAGAAAAACTTATGCACATTTATCAACAAACCCTGTATACAATTAAGAGGGAACACCGCAATTATTGAAGATACGAAGCCATAAAATGCACCTTGCATAATCAAAGGAGTTTTAATGTACCAATTGCTAACACCCATCAAACGCATAATTTCTATTTCATCTTTACGAGCTTGAATAACCAGACGTATCGTATTATTAATAATTGTTATCGTTAAAGCTGCTGATATTATGATTACAAACACCATAGTAGTATTTACAACATTAGTTAATACCTGCATCTTTTTAGCAAGTTCTTTTGCATAACCCATATCCTCCACACCACCAATTGGTTTGATTTGATTGAATACATCTGAGATATTATCAGGCTTATCAACCTTTACACGCAACGTATCCGGCAAAGGATTAGAAATATCATGCAAGCCTAATTCTTGTTTCAAACTACTCCAAGATTCTTCTTTTGTTTTCAAAGTTACAGATTTTACATGCTTAATCTCTCTGATTCTATCTTTTACAATAGCCGCAGAAGTATTTGGTTTCAAATAAACAGAAATTTCCAATACATTACCAAGTTCATTAGCAAAAGTTGATAGTGATAATGTAAATCTGAATAAAACTCCGAACAACGTCAATATAGCAGCCATTGTCGTAATTATAACAAGATTGTTAATTCCGGTTCTTTTTATATCGTTAACAGCTTCCATGACAATTCTGTAAGCAATTCTTAACTCACATAACCAATCTTTTGGAATATGTTTTTTTACCTGTTTTTTTAATTGCTGTCTGCTATTGTCCATAAGTACCTGCCTGAATATCTCTAACTATTTCACCTTTTTCAAGGGTCAAAACTCGTTTTCTGAATCTATCAACAAGAGTATAATCGTGTGTTGACACAATTACTGTAATACCTCTTTGGTTAATTTGCTCCAAAATCTGCATAACTTCTAAAGAGTTTTTAGGGTCCAAGTTTCCGGTAGGTTCATCTGCAATAAGCAATGGCGGTCCGTTTACAAGCGCTCTTGCTATACTTACACGCTGTTGTTCACCACCGGATAATTCAGTTGGTTTTGCTTTCGCTTTATCCAGCAAACCTACAACTTTTAAAGCCCCTGTTACACGTGTTCTTATATCTGCAGAACTTATACCAAGTGTTCTAATAACATACGCAATATTATCATATACACTTTGATTTTGTAATAATTTATAATCCTGAAACACAATCCCCATACATCTTCTAAGGTTAGGAACTTTTTCAGGAGGTAAATTTGCTATATTAATTCCACCAATTAAAACAGTTCCGGTAGTTGGTGTTTCTTCCTTATACAACATTTTCATTAATGTTGATTTACCGGCACCAGATGCACCCGTAATAAATACAAATTCACCTGATAAAATATCCAGATTTATATTTTTTAGTGCGTAATTATTTTTATATTTTTTTGTAACAGATCTTAATTGTATCATTTTATTAACTCAATTATCCTATCAGCAATACTTTCTGCGTCTAAACCATAACATTTTAATAATTCGTTTGGCGTACCGGTTTGTCCGAAGCAATCATTCACCCCTATTCTATGAACCAGTTTTGGAGCTTTTTCTGATAAACATTCGCAAACGGCAGAACCTAAACCGCCAATTATAGAATGATTTTCTATTGTAAAGACATGTTTTGTTTTGCTTGCTGACTCTACTATGGTATCAACATCCAAAGGCTTTATTACAGGAATATTTACAACTTGTACAGACAACCCCTTTTCTTCAAGGGTTTCAGAAGCTTTTAGCACTTCTGCCAAAATATCACCTGTAACAAATAATGTAATATCAGTACCTTCTTTTAAGACAACAGCTTTGTTTAAAGAGAATTTATAATCACTGCCGAATACTGTTGGAACGTTCATTCTTGAAAGACGTATATAAACCGGCCCATCATATTCTGCAGCAAATCTTACAGCTTGACGAGTCTGCTCATAATCACCCGGAACAATCACTGTCATATTAGGAAGTCCACGCATAAGTGAAATATCTTCTAAAGCTTGGTGACTGGCACCATCTTCACCAACAGTAATTCCACCGTGAGCGCCTATAATTTTTACATTTGATTTTTGGTAACAAACCGAATTTCTAATTTGATCATAAGCTCGTCCTGTTGCAAACACCGCAAATGTTGCAGCAAACGGAATAAAGCCTTCCAATGACAGCCCTAATGCTGTTGTAATCAAATCTTGTTCAGCAATACCAACATCAAAAAAGCGTTCAGGAAAAGCTTTTGCAAACAAAGATGTTTGCGTAGAGCCTGATAAATCCGCATCAAGAGCAACTACTCTTGAATTTTTAGCGCCCAAATCTGCGAGTTCTTCACCAAAAGCGCCTCTAATTGATTTTTTTGTATCATAGTCTATAGTCAACATAATAACCCTCTTAACAGAATTATACCATAAACTATAAAAAACTCATAGAAGCTATTTTTTCCAATAATCACAAATTAATTTTTCTTTAGAAGAAAACATACCTTTAATTTTTTCAACAAAAGCATTTTTTTCAAACTCTTCCAATTCTTTTTTTAGAATTGCTTTTTCTAAAATTAAAGAATTATATAATTGATTACAAATATCGTTAGACGCTTGGTGTAAATGTAATTTCTTTATTTGTAACTCTTTTTGAAATATTTGTTTTTTAAGCTGATTTTTATTCACAAAAGACCTCTTGATATAAGAATAAAACTTTCAATAATCTTTTGCAATCAATCTTTTAGAGGAAATTTTCGTGGACTACCAGATTGATATACATACCAGCCGTACATAGACATTACTATAGTGCCACGTCATTGCGAGAAAATTTAGACTTTGGTTTTATAGTTTTACATAAATCTTCGAAAATTTTCGTGGCAATCTATAGTTATCATTAAACTGGATTACTTCGTCACTAACGTTCCTCGTAATGACGTAACGCTTGATTACAAACTTAGAGTTAAATAATTCAATACTCACATATTTCAGTTTGAAAATTATCACTATTCCTCAAAGGGCGATGGTAAAAATTTCCCAATATTCTATTTTGCTCTTACACAAACTAGGACATACTCTTGACACTAAAAAAACTTGATGTTAAACTTGGTTGTCGCATTGGAGTAGAAAATGGAATTAACCAACGAAGAAATTGTCACAAAGTTATTGACTGCAAACGAAGTTTTGCGTCTAAAAAAAGGTATGTCTTTTATTACAACTCCTTTGTATGATTTAGGTGATTATTTGAAAAATTATAAACCGGAACCTTCACCTTATGAAGGTAAGTATGTTTTTATAAGATAAATTTTTGCAATAAAAAAGCTCCTTGAAAGGAGCTTTTTGTTATTTCTTTTTATTTGTTACATCAGGTTCATTGTACCCACTGTGATATTTATATTGCATTAAACCATATTTTTCATTGTTATTTTTTTCTTTTTGTAGAGCATATATTTGTATATCTTGTTTGCCATGGAATAAAATTTCGCCGTCTACTATATCTATTTGTTTATATTTTACATTTATCTTATGTTCATTTCCTTGTTTATCTTTATAAGCTGTTATAGGAATTGTCCATTTTTCACCACTCTTAGTTGGTTCTCCAAGCGTTACATCACGAAAGTCAGGAATATTCGAATCATCTATTATATTCTTTAATTTTGCTTTAAGTTGTTCTGGTGTTAGATTATTGAGTTCCTCTAATTTTACATTTTCGTATTTTTTGCCAGTTTCAGTGTCCTCATAGAATGATTCTTTAATTGCAATTCTCAAGTCTGAGTCCTTTATTTGACCAAGTATCTTGCGTAATTTTTCAGGAGTTGTAGTAGTTGCATGTGCTAGTTGAATTGCTTTATTTTTATAAGCTTCTTTTTCAGCATCAGATAAATCACTATAATTTGTTTTTAGTAAATCATCTAAACTACCAGCGTTTGCAATTTTTTGAGCATTTTCTTTAGCTTTAGCTTCCTCCGCTTTCTTTGCTTCAGCATCTTTTTCTGCTTTTGCTGGGGCTACTACATCTTGTTTACCGGTAGTTGAAGTTTTTGGAGCTGCTTTACCATCGTTATCAGCTTTTTTGTCTTTACCGGCATCTGTACCGTCTTTCAATTCAGGGAATTTATTTTCAAGTGTAGTCATCAAATCATGATAAGCACCTTTGTTCATGTCTTCATAAACATGGTCTTCTGGGTTTTCATGTGATTTTTTAATTTTGTCGTATAATTTTTTTGCACTCTTTGCATCATTGTCTTTTATTGCGTTATCGACTTGTTTTTTATATGTATTATATAAAGCGTTGTCTTTATCATTAACACCATTTGAAGAATTTGAACCACTGTTGTTATTAGTGTTGCCAACACTGCCTGCATTTCCGCCGCCACAGCCAAAGTTGCCCATGCTGTTAAACCAAGGCATTGTTAGACCGCCCATTCCGAAGCCACCCATTCCGAAGTTGCCGAAACCGAAATTGCCCATACCGCCACCGAACATACCACCAAATATGCTACCGAAAGCGTTACCTATGCCGGCACCAAAGCCACCCCAGAAACCACCACTGTGTCCGCCACAATTGATGTTGTAAGTGGTATTAAATACGCTACCATAATTGCTACCACCACAATTATTGTGGAACATTTCGTAATGTTTAAATGCGCTGTGACAATTAATTCGTACCATAATCATTACCTCTTGCTTACTTACATCTGTTATATATATAAAGTATAGATAAAGTATGCAATTTCAGGCTTTAGATATTTTGTTACAAAACTTAATATATCATATTAAAATTTCTTTTTCATTCTTATATGTCACATATCCTAATGGCGCTGCGGGTGGTTTGCGCAAAAATTTAGCTTTGGTATAAATAATTCCAACTTTTGAAGGCTGTTTTGCAGAAGAATATTCTCGTGCAAGTTTGCAACACTCAAACAACACTTCTTCTTCTGGCTCAATGCCATTAAACTTAAGCAGCACGTGAGAACCGGCACACAATCTCGTGTGGAACCAAATGTCTTCGTCTTTTGCAAGTTTAGAAATAATGTAATCGTTTTGTTTATTATTTCTGCCGACAAAAACGTCAAATCCCTTGATATTTAGTTTTAGCAATTCTGATTTATCTTGTTTTTTCGGTTTAATTTCATCCAATTGTAATTCAGCTTTAATTTCTTCAAAATCTTTTACGCATCTGGCTTCTTCTATACTATAAATCAAATTTTCCAAATAATCTTTTTCCATATTTAAACCATTTAGCATTTCAAAAGACTTTTCTTTAGTAGTTTTTGATTTTGTATAAAGCTTAAAATACCTTTGTGCATTTTCATTAAGCGTTTTTGTTTCATCGAGTTCAATCGTGATATTTTGATTATTAATATAATCAAAAACTTCAATCTTTTTCTGATAATCTTTTTTCTGGTACAAATTTGCAGTTAAGAGTTCGCCATAAAGCTTATATTTTTCTGTATTATCTCTTTTTTTCAAAAGAACTGTAATCTTATCTATTGAACCTTTTACCTTCTTTAACTTCGGATTAACAATTGATAGAAGTCTATGGCGCTCGTTTCTTATGTTATCTTCTTCTTGTAAATTAGCGTAATAATTATCAATTACACTATTTGCAGGTAAGTTTGTTTGATTAAGTTTAACCAATAGACTTTCAGCAGGCAAATTTGGACTTGTTGGAGGATAAATATATTTTAATCCGCCTTGAAGTTCTCTGTATCGGCTTTTTTCTGCACCGACATTATGTGCGCAGCCAATAATAATGGAATTTTCTCTATCATATAAGATTACATTAGAATGTTTTCCCATAAGTTCAACACACAAACAAAGTGAGCGTTTTTGTGAAAGTTCATCCATTGTTTCGAAATGGAATTCAATAATTCTTTCATTTTCAATAACAAGTGCATCTGCAATACGACAGCCTTCCAAATATTTTCTTAGCAGCATACAGAACATAGGAGGATGTTTAGGAATCGTAAGGTTTCGTTTTTCTTCGTTCTCTTTTGACATAAAACATATGTGATATGTCTGTGGAGAAATATTTATGTACAATTTTTTCCCTTCACCATTGTTTCTAAGTGAAAGTACAAAATCTCTTCTTGTAGGTTGTTGAATTTTTTGGAGTCTGGCTCCAATTATAAAATCAATATTTTCTTCAAAAAACTGTTTTAATGTTATGCAATCAATATTTATCATTATCTGTATCCGCCGTATTTATTATTATACTGTGAATTCGGATAACTTGTATACATTTTATTTCTTGTTTGATAATTTGATTGAGCTTGCCAATAAGGTGTTTGTCGTTGGCGCATTCTAGCTTGATATTGCTGTCTTTGGTAAGTTTGCATTTGCATTGTACGATAAGCCGCAGCATTGATAGACGCAGCAAACACGTCGGTAGAAAATATTATTAAGGTTATTAGTGTTAAAAATATTTTCAAAATTTACCCCTCACATTTACCCCTCACCCGAATTTCTAAGCTTCGAGCATAGCTCTCAACTTGAAATTCTACCCAGTCTTGGATTATTCGGGCGAGCATAACATTCCAATGTCACCAAATCCTAACGGATTTTTATAGCCATTTCCATGTTATTTGCTCTTACGGGCTAATGCCCTACCGAAAATCCGCTCTCCCACAAGGGGCGAGGGGTACACCATTTACACTCCAGTAGCAATCAAGTCCGGATGTTCAATTACAGTACGGACATAATTGTAATATTCGTTTTTGTAACCGTATTTTTCAATTTTATTCAAAAGTTCTTCTTTTGAGATAAAACCTTGATTATATGCAATTTCTTCTAGGCAAGATATTTTAACACCTTTGTTTAATTCCATCGTTTGGACAAACAAACTGGCTTGCAACATAGAATCATGCGTTCCTGTATCAAGCCAAGCAAAACCTCTGCCAAGAATTTCAACATTAAGTTCGCCTTTTTCAAGATACATTTTATTAAGGTCAGTAATTTCCAATTCACCACGTTTAGATGGCTTAATAAGTTTTGCATAATCACAAACCTTATTATCATAAAAATATAAACCTGTTACTGCATAATTTGATTTTGGATTAACAGGCTTTTCTTCTAAAGAAATAGCTTTATTGTTACTATCAAATTCAACAACACCAAATCTTTCCGGATCTTTTACCGTATACCCAAAAACAGTAGCGCCGCAATGTTTCTTTAGCGCATCTTTCATAATTGTAGAAAAACCATGACCGTGGAAAATATTGTCACCAAGAATCAAAGCAACATCTTCACCATTAATAAAATCTTCCGCAATTAAAAATGCATCCGCTATACCTCTTTGTACATATTGGATACGATATTGCAAATTCAAACCATATTGAGAACCATCACCCAATAATTTTATAAAATTATCATAGTCTGATTCGTTGGTAATAATCAAAATATCCTTAATCCCTGCAAGCATAAGTGTTGATAGCGGATAATAAATCATTGGTTTATCGTAAATAGGAAGTAATATTTTAGATATTGGCTGTGATGCCGGATATAATCTTGTTCCTGCGCCTCCTGCTAAAACGATACCTTTCATATTTCCTCCTAACTTCTAAATCTCTTCATTTCTGTTTCTGTACACACAGTATCCATCAAACAGTCCGGCAAAATTTGCATTGCTTTATGCTTTTTACCGTTTATCATAACTACATAAGGGACATAGCCCCCTCTATATTCATACATTAACTTTCGTCCATAATTTGTAGAAGCATTTTCTTTTATAAACGCAAATTCACCATTATGCGACTTAATTAATTCATTATACTTCGGTGAATATATTTTACAATATTTGCAATCCGGAGTATACAAATATAAAAATACATTGTGACCTTTATTGATTGCGTTTTCAACTTCTCCCGCAAATGACGGAAGAATAAAAAATGCTGATAAAATTAATAATAAACCCTTCTTAATCATAACACTGATGATATCATTATTATAAACCATTTTCAATAGGTAATAAATTTATATCCGACTAAATGTTGACTTTTGTATTCCAATCATTAAATTTAGGATATGACTAAAGATTATTATAAAATTTTAGATATTGAAGAATTCTCTACGCAAGATGAAATTAAATGCGCATACAGAAAACTTGCTCGTAAATGGCACCCCGATGTAGCAGGCAACACTCCGGATATTATTGCTAAGTTTAAAGAAATTAATGAAGCTTACGAAATTCTTTCAAATTCTGTCAAAAAAACGGATTATGATAAAGCTAGAAAATTTTATAATTACAGTAGTCAACAAACAAAAACTGCTGAAAAAAGTTCAACTTATAACAAAAATACAACAAATCCTAATTTTAAAGAAACACAACACGAAAAGAAAACCGGTACTTTTAATTGGGAAGATTTTTTTAAGCCTAAAAAAGAGATTAAAACACCAAAACGTGGAGAAGATATTTTTTCTGATGTCGAAATTTCTGTATTTGAAGCTATTAGTGGAACTACAAAAGTTATCAATATGCTTCAAACAGAAGTCTGTCCAAGTTGTGGCGGAAGAAAATTTGTAAATGGTAATAAATGTTCTTATTGTAAGGGAAAAGGGGATATTTCCACTTACAAAAGATTTAGTGTGAAGATTCCTGCCGGAATTAAGGATGGCTCAAAAATAAGATTGGCGGAAGAAGGTGAAAAGGGAAAAAATGGTGGCCGCAATGGCGATTTATATTTAACAATTCATATTAGAGAACCGCAAAACTACAAAACAGATGGTCTAAATATCTTAAAAAATATTCCGATTACACCATACGAAGCCGTTTTGGGTGCAGAAATTACAATTTCTACTTTGATTGGTAACATATCTTTAAAAATTGCACCAAACACAAAAAACGGACAAAAAATCCGTCTTTCCGGTTGCGGAATTAAACAAAATGACAAAATTGGTGATATGATAGTAACTGTAGAAATTCAAATTCCTCATGATTTGTCTGTAGAAGAAATTGATTTATATAAAAAATTACAGGAATTGCGAGGTGGAAAAAGGGTATTTTAATTAATAATGGAAACTAATATAAAAGAAATTTTCGCATCAATCCAAGGTGAAGGACCTTATATCGGATATAAACAATTGTTTGTAAGATTTTGCGGATGTAATCTTAATTGCAATTATTGTGATACAGAATTTGGAGCGAGTGAGTCTGAAAAATATTCGGCAGAAGAATTGGCAAATATTATAAAAGAAAATTTAGATTGTCATTCTGTATCATTAACCGGCGGAGAGCCACTTTTAAATGTGAAATTTTTAAAAGAATTTTTGCCAAAATGTGAACTTCCTATATACTTAGAAACAAATGGAACTCTTTATGGTGAACTTGCGGAGGTTATTGATTTTGTAACTTATGTTTCTGCTGATATAAAACTTCCAAGTTGCACCGGATTAAAGCCTTTGTGGGCTGAACATGACAAGTTTTTTAATATTGCTTCAAAAAAAAATCTTTTTGCAAAAGTTGTATTTGGCAAAGATGTAACTGATGATGAAATAAAGCAGGCTTGTGAGCTTTGCAAAAAATATGATATAGAACTTATTCTTCAGCCTAAAATGAATGGCATTATGCCGGAAGTTAAATCAGATTTTATGGAGAAAGTTTTGAATGAGGCTTTAAAATATTACAAAAAAGTTCGATTGATTCCGCAAGTACATAAGTTTATTAATGTACAGTAAAAAAATGTTTTTCTTTTCTAAGCTAGACCAAAGTAAAATTTTTGATATAATAGATTTATGATTGATAGATATTCACGTGAAGAAATTAAAAAGATTTGGGATTTAGAACAAAAGTTTAGCTACTATTTAAAAGTAGAACTTGCTGTATGCGAAGCGTATTGTAAATTAGGGATTATTCCACAAACATCACTGGATGAAATAAAGAAGAAAGCATCATTCTCTTTAGAACGAATCGCAGAGGTAGAAAGAGAAGTTAAGCATGATGTAATTGCATTTTTAACCTCAGTAAATGAATCTGTTGGTGCTGATAATGCAAAATATATTCACCTTGGGTTAACAAGTTCTGATGTGATTGATACAGCTTTTGCGCTACAGATTGCAGACAGTTCGAAAATTGTTTTATCGGATTTAGATGAATTAATTGCGGTTGTAAAAGAAAAAGCTTTTAAATACAAAGACACTGTATGTATAGGACGCTCGCATGGTGTTCATGCAGAGGTTATGACATTTGGATTTAAGCTACTTAATTGGCTTGATGCCTTAGAAAGAGCAAAAAACAGTTTTGAATATGCGCTGGATGAAATTATGGTAGGACAGATTTCCGGTCCTGTCGGGACATACAGTAATGTGCCACCGGAAGTTGAAGAAATTACTTGCAAAGAATTGAATTTAAAGCCGGCAAAAATTTCTACTCAAATTATTTCAAGAGATAGACATGCAAAGTTTATGGCAGAATTAGCACTAATTGCAAGCCTAATTGAACAATTTGCAACAGAAATCAGACATTTACAAAAAACAGAAGTTAGAGAAGTCGAAGAAGGCTTTGCTGTTGGGCAAAAAGGGTCTTCTGCAATGCCGCACAAAAAGAATCCTGTTTTATGCGAAAACTTGTGTGGATTATCTAGAGTTATTCGTTCAAATATGATTGCAGCTTTTGAGGACATAAACCTTTGGCATGAAAGAGATATTTCGCATAGCTCAACAGAGAGAATTATATTTCCTGATTCGCTGATTTTGGCAGATTTTATGTTGCATAGATTCACAGGTGTAATGAAGAATCTGGTTATACACGAAGATAACATGTTAAAGGACACTAAACTCTATGGCGGTGTAATTTTTTCACAGAAAATTATGCTTAAATTAGTAGAAGAAAAAGGATATACAAGAGAAGAAGCGTATAAACTTGTACAAAAACATGCTCTTAGTGCACTTAACGGTGGAAATTTCAAAGAAGAATTGAAAGCAGATAAAGATGTCGCATTGACAGAAGAAGAGTTGGAAGAATGCTTTAGTACTTCTGCTTATTTAACTAATATTCCTAAGATATTTAAAAGGTTTGAGTAGGTTGAAGATTTTGGTTTCTTCACTTCTTAGCGAAGGGAAGGCTAGGGAATACGTTAAACTTAGTGCTAGATACTGACTGTTTTAAAACAATTAGTAATTTTAACTACCATAGTGCCGTCATTGCGAGAAAATTGAGATTTCCGGTTCATAGTTTGGCAAAAATTTCTGAAAATTTTCGTGGCAATCTATAATTATCGTTTAACTGGATTACTTCGTCACTAACGTTCCTCGTAATGACGGCATTATGGTAAGTGTAACTACTAACTGTTTTAAAACAATTTTCAATTTTTGACTCATAAAATCTCTCTCTATAATAAATTAGCCCCCACCCTTCCCTCTCTGTCACTAACGTGACATCTCTCCCACTCAATGGATGCTGCGGGAGAGAATTAAGTTTTAGAAGTGTCTGTACCTCCCCCGAGGAGATGGAATGCGCCGAACCTGTAGTCCCACTTCTAAGCAGAACCAGTAGTTATGATATCATCCTGTAGTTTACACCAAGAAGCTGACCATATGTCTACGTACGGTGGAAATATACATTAATCCAGTAGTCTCACCAATGAGGCGGAGTTAGTAGTTATGATATCATCCAGTAATTTACACCAAGAAGCCGACCATATGTCTACGTACGGTGGAAATATACATTAATCCGGTAATCTCACCAATGAGGCGGAGTTAGTAGTTATGATATCATCCTGTAGTTTACACCAAGAAGCCGACCATATGTCTACGTACGTAGTACCTACGTGCGTAGCACAAAAAAAAAGAGTCTTTGTATGACTCTAAAAACTTTAATGTGTGAAGTGTAGTATATAATTTAGATTGAAAATATTTTAATATCTCATATATATAAAAAGTATTTTTGGATTAAATAATTGATTGATAAAGTTGTAATTGTAACAAAACTTTACAAAACACGTTCAAATTTGTTTGTTTAGCATAATTCTAGAGTTATAATTTTAATCTTTATGTTAATATAAAAATATGGAGAGAATATTAGTAACAGGTGGTGCCGGATTTATCGGTTCACATTTATGTAAAAGGCTTTTGGATGATGGTAATCAAGTAATTTGCTTGGACAATTTTTTTACGGGTGTTAGGTCTAATGTAGAGAGATTACAAGCAAACCCGAATTTTGAACTTGTTGAACACGATATTACACAACCATTTGAGGCTGATGTTACGCAGATTTACAATTTAGCATGTCCTGCAAGTCCGCCACATTATCAATTTAACCCGATTAAGACGCTCAAAACTTCAGTTTTGGGAATGATGAATGTTTTGGAGCTGGCACACAAGTGTAATGCAAAGGTTTTGCAAGCGTCTACGAGTGAAATATATGGTGATCCGCTTATGCACCCGCAAATAGAATCTTATTGGGGGAATGTTAATCCTATCGGAATCAGAAGTTGTTATGATGAGGGGAAACGTTGCGCAGAAACAATGATGATGGACTATCACCGTCAGTATGGTGTAAAGATAAAAATTGTTAGAATTTTTAATACGTACGGTCCATTGATGTTACCGAATGACGGACGAGTTGTTTCAAATTTCATTATACAAGCATTGAAAAATCAAGATATAACTATTTATGGGGAAGGAAAACAAACTCGCTCATTCTGCTATGTGGATGATTTGATTGAAGGTTTTATTAGAATGATGACTTCTGATTTAACGGGTCCTGTTAATCTTGGCAATCCGTCAGAACGTACAATTTTAGATTTGGCTAAATTGATAATATCAATGACTAATTCTAATTCAAAACTAATATTCAAACCGTTACCTTCTGATGACCCTATTAAGCGCCGTCCCGACATTTCACTTGCTAAAAGAGAATTGGATTGGGAACCTAAAGTTGACATAGAATGTGGTTTAGCTAAAACTATAGACTATTTTAATCAGCTAAATGCAGTCAAGTGTTAAAATATATACTTAAGCAGATTGTTTTTTCTTTTTTGTTTGTTTATTTTTCAAGAGCATTACAAGGAAAATTGCAACAATCATTAAAAGAGCAAGAACTGTGAATATATCAAAAAATGCAGCAAGTCGTGCTTGTGCAAGTAATTGTTTGTAGAGTATACCATTAGCTTTCTTTGAAGCAACTACAGTTGGATAATACCTCATAAATTTATGTTGAAGAGCGTTAAACTTATATAAAAACATGGGGTTGTGTGGAGAAAGATTTGCAACAAAGTAATTTTGGTAAACTTGTGACACTCGAGCAATAAAAGTTGATGATACAGAAGTTGCCATTGCTGTTAAGATATTTTTAAATAATGCATGAAGAGCAGCAGCATCTGCGTTCTTACTAGAAGGAAGTGTTTGGAAAGAAAGTGCTGTAATTGGTACAAACGCTGTTGGAACACCGATACATAAAAGTAAGTTTGGTAAAATTATACTTTCCATAGAAGAAGTTGGATTCATTTGAGTCAACATCAAAAGAGAAATTGCAATAATAACAAAGCCGATGGACGCCAGCAATTTACCTTCCACATACTTAGAAACTTCGCCCATTACAATCAAACCTATAAGGCACACTATTGCTCGAGGAAACATCAAAAGCCCTGACATAGACGGGCTGTATCCAACAAGACTTTGTACAAACATTGGAACAAGCAACAAAGTGGAATACAAAACTACGTTAATAAAAGAGCTTGCAAAAGTTCCATATAAAAAATTTCTATCTTTAAATACACGAATATCAATAACAGGGTACTTGTATTCCAATTCCCAAACGTAGAAAAATACAAACGCAAATATACAGACACCGGTTGTCCAGCAAATCCAAGTTTCATCAAACCAGTTATATTGTTGACCTTTATCAAGAATAACCTGCATGCAGCCCATTGCAATTACAATTGATAAATAACCAATAATATCAAACTTCTTGTTATACTTTAGTTTTGCAGGTTCTTCATCTGCCATAAATAATTTAATCAAAAGCAATGATAATATGCAGAGCGGAATGTTTATTATAAAAATCCATTGCCAAGAATAATTATCAGTTAAATAACCTCCGATAAACGGTCCGGCGAGCGGCGAAAACATTGCTGCTACACCAAATAATCCCATAGCTATACCTCGCTGTTCCGGAGGAAAAACTTCTAATAAAACAGCTTGACATAGAGGCAAAATACATCCGCTTCCTATACCTTGAACAATTCTAGCGCCAATCAATGCTTGTAGATTAGGAGCTAAAATACAAAGCAGGCAACCGATAGCAAATACAATAATACTGTATATAAAAAGGAGCTTTTTACCTATTAATCGCACTAAATACCCTGTTACCGGTAACATAAGTCCACCGGAAATGATATAGCAGGTGATTACGGTATTCGCTTCATATTGAGTTGCACCATAAAAACCGGCAATGTGCGGTTGACTAACGTTTGTACCGGAAGATGCTGCCAGTGCTAGAAATGATGGTAACAAAACTGCTAATGCTATTATAAATGGGTTAGTTTTCTTTTCCATTTCTTATCTTCACCTTTGGTACAACTGACATTCCAGGGACAATGTTGTAGTTTGAAATATCTTCATCAAATACAATTTTTACAGGAACTCTTTGAACAATTTTTACGTAACTACCAACCGCATTTTCCGGAGGAAATAAGCTTGATTTCGCACCCGTTGCACGTTGAATGCTATCAACATGTCCTTTAAATCTTTTATTAGGATACGTATCAACTTTAATTTTCACAGGTTGTCCATCTTTCATGTGCGTAAGTTGAATTTCTTTGAAATTAGCAACCACCCAAACTTGATTTGGAACAATGTTCATCAATGGTTGCCCTATATTTACATAATTACCTTTTTCGACACTTCTTGCTGCAATTTTCCCTGCTTGCGGAGCATAAATTTTTGTGTATTTAAGATTTAGTTTAGCTTGTTCAACTTCTGCTTCAAGTCTTTCAATCAAAGCTTCATCTGCTTCGGTTTTTGCTTTATTAGATTCTAAAGCATGTTTTGCCGCAATAGAATTTTCATTTGAGGCATTAAAATCTGCTTCTGCGACTTCTAATGCTGTCTTACTTTTTTCGTAAGCTTGTTTTGATACAATTCCGTCTTTGTATAAATCTTTATATCTTGCAAAATCTTTTTTTGCAAAATCCAATTTAGATTCAGCAGAAGAAATGTCTTCAAAAGATTTATTAACCTTAGAAGAACTTTCATCTACATTTTTCACTGCAATATTTAATCCGGCTTTTGCTTCTGCTAATTTTGCTTCTGCTTGCGCCAGAGCAACTTCAAAATCTTTTGGATCAAGCTCAACTAGTAGTTCACCCGCTTCAACCTCTTGGTTATCGTCTACCAACAATTTTACAACCGGTGCTGCAACTCTTGGCGCAATAGATACCAAACGACCTTCAACAAACGCATCATCCGTTGATTGAAAAAATGTCGAATGAATTGCTGCGGTAATGCCAAGAATTACAAGAATTGCAGCAGTAATAGATGGTACAATTACACGTTTTTTCTTATATTCTGGACGTCTTTTCTTTAAACGTTTTTTTGCTTCTTTTATAAATTCCGGTGGATTTTTATCTTCATGTTGTTTTTTTGCCATAATATCACCTAAACTAATATCTTTAATTTCATATTTTCTTCAATCTTATCTAATATAGTTAAGAAATTATCAATTTCTTCCTGCTCAAGCCCTTTTATAGACTCTTTCCAAATATTAAGAACAACAGGAAGTGTGCTTTCACAAATTTCACGTCCCTTGTCTGTTATATATAATTTTTTAACTTGCCTACCATCAGCATCAATGCTTGATATTAAATAACCTTTTTCTTCCAATATAGAACAAATCCTTGTCATATTAGGTCTGTCTTTATAAGTAATATCACCAAGCTGTCTTAAATACATGCCGTTATGTTCATTCAAGGCATACAGTACAGTAAATTGTTCCGGCCTTAAATCATGTTTGCCATTTTTAAAAGTCTTAATTGCAAATAATTTTGACAAATGTCCGGCTCTTGATAATCTTAATCCAATTTTTTGTTTTAATAATATATCTTGTTTCATAAAATCCCTTTGTGTTATCATAATAACACAAGAAGGATAAGTGTAAATATGACATTAAAAAAATTATTATTCATATGTTCTTTATTTTTAGTTTTGCCGTGTTGCGCAAAAGATGTTGTAAATAATAAGTTAGACTTTGTTAATCTTGATTATTGGAAGAATTATAACGATGAAATTCTGATTAATCACATGCAAACTCTATACCAGAATAACCATGATTTAAGAATTGCAGCACTGAAAACTAAGCAAGCAGAAGAAAATATAAGGTTAGCAGCTGCAAATCAATTACCAAGTGCTAGTTTTGACGGCAGTTTTTCAAGAGTTTTTAGAGGACCTAAAACAGTTTTTGGAAATGTTGTCATCCCTAAATATGTTCAAAATGAAATATTTTTGCCACTAAATGCCTCATATGAAATTGATATTTGGGGACAAAATTATTTAACGAGAAAAAGTGCTAAGAAACAAAAAGAAATAGCTGAACAACAAGAACGAGCAACTTACATCTATATCACATCATCTTTTGCTGCTGATTATTATAATTTGGTCAAGATTGATGCTTTAGAAAAAAATCTGGCTCAAATTATAAATTTACAAAAAGATATAGTTGCAATGACCGAAAAAAAATACAATGCCGGTTTAGCCCCAATCAATGAACTTTTAGACGAAAAACAAATTCTTGTTAAGTTTGAGAAGGATATGAACACTCTAAAAGAGAATAAAAAATTGTTAAATAACGAAATGGTCGTTTTGTTGAGTCAAAATTCTGACAAAGAAATTGAACATACAGATTTTGATGCACTTAAATATCCTACAACACCAGATTCTTTAAGTACTACAGTTATTCAACACCGTCCGGATTTATTATCAAGCGAAAGTTATGCAAAAAAAGCTGGCTTAGATGTTAGAATTGCAAGACGTGATTTTTTACCGAAATTCATTTTATTCGGAAATCTAGGATTCAATGCTTATAAATGGAACAGAGTTTTTGCCGGCGAAACATTTCTTGCAAATGCCGGAATAGCGCCAAGCTGGGATATATTCACAGGTGGAGCAAGACTTGCAAAATATAGAATTAATAAATACGAATACAAAAAAGCAGTAGAAAATTACGAAAAAACGGTTTTGACTTCTATTCAAGAGGTTAATGATGCGTTAGTCGAAACAAAAACTACAAAAGCTAACTTAGATAAATCAAATGAAGAATTTAATATTGAATGCGAAAAACATGCACTTTCAAAGCGCCAATTTAATATTGGAGATTCTTCTAAGCTAGATGAAATGAGATCAGAAGTCAATTTATACATTACAAAACAGAGAAATATTGCAGCCACAATTGATAATGTTATTTCTACAATTTCCCTTTACAATGCGGTTGGTGGTATAGACTATACAAAAGCTGAGAATTTATAATTAAAGAGCCGGATTTTATATCCGACTCTTTAATAACAAATTACATTTAATTAATAAAAGATTTTAATCTTTCTGCAAAAACAGAGGCATCATTTATATTATCTTTTTGTAAATACCTTGAAACTTTGCCTCCATCTCTAATTAATAGAGCATAAGGTAAGTTTGGATAAAAATAATACTTTTTATTGAAATTCTTTGCTTCTGATGATGCAATATTCATTTTTACAAAATTATAAGTTGTTCCATATTGTTTTTGAGCGCTATCAAAACTTTGGTTTACCTTATCCAAACCTTCTGCCCAATCAGCATAAATCAATAATGCTATTGGTTTCGATTGTTTCATAGCATCGTCATAGCTCATTGCTTTAGCAGTTTGAACTCCCATTGCAAATGCTACAAATAAAAATAAAATAGCTAATTTTTTTTTCATATCAAACACCTCTATATAAAAAAAGCGAACCCAAGAGAACTCGAGTCCGCTTTTTTAATTTATAACTATTCAGCTTTAGAAATAATGTCCATTTCTTCTGAAGAAGCATAAGCTGAACGGCAACCACAGTCACAGTAAAGAACTTCACCAGTGGTACCACTTGAAAGGTCTGAAGCCAAGTACAAACCAGCTCTGCCCACATCTTCTAAAGATACGTTTTTCTTCAATGGAGCTCTTAGAGTTGCAGCCTTAAGCATTTTTGAGAAACCTGCAATACCCATAGAAGCCAATGTTTTAACAGGACCGGAAGATAAGCAGTTAACTCTGATACCTTTAGGACCTAAGTCTACAGCTAAAAATCTCATAGCTGATTCTAAAGCAGCTTTAGCAACACCCATTACGTTGTAGCTTGGAACTGATAAGATTGAACCCAAGTATGTCAAAGCAAAAATTGAGCTGCCTTCGTTCATGATAGGTTCAGCGTGTCTACATACTCTTACCAAAGAATAAGCACTTACACCAAGAGCGATGTCCCAACCTTCTTTTGAAGTGTCAACAAATCTGCCCATTAAATCTTCTTTTGGAGCAAAAGCTACTGCATGAACGACGAAATCTAATTTACCATAGATTTTTTCGCATTCTTTAAATACTGCTTCAACTTCTTCTTCTTTAGTAACATCACAACTCATGATTAATTTTGCATTCATACCTTCAGCAATAGGACGAACTCTTTTTTCCATAGCTTCACCGGCATATGTAAAAGCAATATCTGCACCTTCGTCAAATAATTGCTTTGCAATACCATAAGCAATACCGTGAGTATTAGATACACCAAAAATTATACCTTTTTTACCCTTCATTAAATCCATAATAAAAACTCCTCTTTTACCTAATCTACCTTTTGATTTTAGCAAAAACAAGAAAAGATGGCAAGAAAATGTTATTACTAATAAATAAAAGAACATTCAACACATAAGCCCCCACCCTCTACACCAAACTTACTAACTAGTAATTAAAACTACAAACTGGTAAGTCGAGTAGAAAACTCCCCCGAGGAGAGGGAATGAACGGCACTTGCAAATTCAATGTTGAATGTTCTTTTATTTACTACGCTATTTCTGCTCTTGTTTTAGCAGACAAGTCTGACGTATTGTTATTCGGCAAATGAATTAATTCTGCCGTATTATCAATCTCATCCTGCTTTTCAACCATATCTTTAGTCACAACAAATTTTGTAATATCATGCTTCGTTGGAATATCATACATTACATCAAGCATCAATTCTTCTACAATAGAACGTAATGCTCTAGCACCTGTTTTACGTTTGATAGCTTTCTGAGCAATTAAATCAATTGCTTCCGGTTCAAATTCTAAATCAACTCCATCCATTTCCATCAAGCACTTGTATTGTTTTAATACAGCGTTCTTAGGTTCTGTCAGAATCATTTTTAAAGTTTTTTCATCCAATGCATCAAGAACGGCATAAACCGGAATTCTACCAATAAATTCAGGGATTAAACCAAATTTCAACAAATCTTCCGGTTGTAATTTCTTAAGAATTCTAGCCGCAGCTTGTTCTTTTTCAGCTTGAGTAGGTGCAGATTTTCCAAAACCTATTGAAGAACCGTCTTTAACACGGTGTTCTATAATTTTATCCAAATCAACAAATGCTCCACCTACAATAAATAAGATATTACTTGTATCAATTTGAATCATCTCTTGTTGAGGATGTTTTCTGCCACCTTGAGGCGGAACATTTGCAACTGTACCTTCAATAAGTTTCAACAATGCTTGTTGAACACCTTCGCCGGATACATCTCTTGTGATTGATGTATTTTCAGACTTTCTTGCAATTTTATCAATTTCATCGATATAAATAATACCCTTTTCAGCCTTTTTAGCATCATAATCAGCATTTTGATAAAGTCTTAAAAGAATATTTTCAACATCATCTCCTACATAACCGGCTTCTGTCAATGTTGTTGCATCAGCTACAGCGAATGGAACATCAAGCATTTTTGCTAATGTCTGAGCTAATAATGTTTTACCACTTCCGGTTGGACCAACTAAAAGAATATTTGATTTTTGAATCTCAACACCATTTGTATTTTCTTGTCTGTTATGTTTAAGACGTTTGTAATGGTTATAAACAGCGACTGAAAGAACTTTCTTGGCATCATCTTGTCCAACAATATGCTCGTCAAGGTAAGCTTTGATTTCATGAGGTTTTGGAATAGCTTTTTCTTCAACATCCTCAGAAGCTTTAGATTCTTTTTCGCCTTTCCTTTCTTTTGCTTCAAAAAATTCCTCATCCAATATTTCATTGCATAATTCTACACATTCATCGCAAATAAAAACTTCAGGACCTGCAATTAATTTTTTTACTTGATCCTGTGTTTTACCACAAAATGAACATTTTAATCTATCATTAGATGACATAATATTCTCCTGTTTTGTTGACTAGTGGGATTTGAGTTTATATTTTTATAAACTTAGTATCCTTTTATAAAATATTTAGAAGTTTAGAGGCATTTATGCATAGCAGAAACACCTCTAAATCACAATATCTTAACCTTCTTTTGTTATAACTTTATCAATCATACCGTATTCAAGAGCTTCTTGCGGAGTCATGATATAATCACGGTCTGTATCTTTTTCGATTTTCTTGATAGATTGACCAGTGTTAGAAGCCATAATTTCATTCAAAGTTTTCTTAATTCTTAAGATTTCTTGAGCTTGAATTTCAATGTCAGTTGCTTGACCTTGAGCGCCACCCAATGGTTGGTGAATAAGAACTCTTGAATGAGGAAGAGCCATTCTCTTACCTTTAGCACCTGAACAAAGCAAGAATGCACCCATAGAAGCTGCTTGACCTAAACAAATTGTTTGAACATCAGCTCTAATATGCTGCATTGTATCATATATAGCTAAACCAGCAGTAACACTACCTCCCGGAGAATTGATATACAACATAATATCTTTTTCAGGGTTTTCGCTATCCAATAGAAGAAGTTGAGCTACAATTAAGTTCGCAACCATGTCATCTACCGGTGTTCCGAGGAAAATAATTCTTTCTCTTAATAATCTTGAAAAGATATCGAAAGAACGTTCGCCTCTGCTTGATTGTTCAATTACTACAGGTACAAAACTCATTTTAAAATTTCCTTTCTTATTTATTTAAAAGACAATAATATTATACATTACAAAAATTATATAACAAATAATTAATTTGAATGATTTTACTACGATTGCAGAAGTATTATAACATAAAAAGTCTTAGAAAATCATATAATTACTCAATAATAAGAGTAAAATAATAAAAATAACCCCTCACCCGAATTTCTAAATTCACTTACGTTCATTAAGAAATTCTACCCTCTCCCACAAGGGGCGAGGGTAGAAAACAAATTATTATTCTGCCTCAAACATATCTTTGCCTACTGCGCAAAGAGGACAAACCCAATCTTCCGGTAAATCTTCAAAAGCAGTACCGGCTGGAATTCCGTTATCAGGATCGCCTACAGTCGGGTCATATTCGTATTGACAAACTGTACAAATGTATTTTTTCATAATGTTCTCCTTTTATTATGTAATGTTTTTTAACTCTTTAAATATATAATACTATACGTTCAAATTATTTACTATTGTATTTACAACATTATCCATTTGTACAAATTGTTCGTCTTTCATTGTAGATTTTATACAAATAGCGTCATCTAATATTTCAGAACCTTTTATTTTTTCCAGTATTTCTCTCATTTGTTTACCACAAGTTGGCGCCCAGCTACCATTTTGGATTAAAACATATTTTCTATTCTGTAAATTATGTGTTTCCAATATTCTCAAAAATGCGTCCATTGATTCAAAAATTCCCGCATTATAAGTAGTTGTCGCAAGTACTATGTGTGAATACTTAAAAGCTTCTGCTAGTACAAATGATGGGTGAGTCATTGATACATCAAACATTTTGATATTTTTAACACCTTTATCTGCAAGTTTTGCAGCCAAAAGATTTACAGCGCTTTCTGTGCCGCCATAAACAGATGTGTACGCTATCAACACAGAATTTTCTTCCGGTGTATAAGTTGACCACTTGTCATATTTTTCAACAAAAAGACCGATATTCTTTCTTATAATCAAACCATGCAAAGGACAAATCATGTTAATATCAAGTCCGGCAGCTTTCTTAAGCAGCATTTGGACTTGCATTCCGTATTTTCCAACAATATTAGTATAATATCTTCTTGCTTCTGATAAATAATCACATTCCCAATTAACTTCGTCATCATAAAGATTACCATTAATTGCGCCAAAAGAGCCAAACGCATCAGCAGAGAACAAAATCTTAGCAGCCTTATCGTAAGTTACCATAACTTCCGGCCAATGTACCATCGGAGCCATAATAAATTGTAATTCGTGAGAGCCTGTATTTAAAATATCGCCTTCTTTTACAACTTGCACTCTTGAATCAATATCAAAATTAAAGAATTGTTTAATCATAGCTACTGTTTTCACTGTACAAACAATTTTAACTTCCGGATATTTTGATACGACTTCTGACAAAAGTGCGCAATGATCAGGTTCCATATGTTGAACAATTACATAATCCAGTTTACGTCCTGCAAGTCCGGCTTCTAAGTTTTCATAAAACTGTTCTGCACAAGCCTTATCTACGGTATCAAATAAAACAGTCTTTTCATCTTTTAAAAGGTAGGAATTATAAGATATCCCATCTTTTACGGGATAAGCACTTTCAAACAATGCCAATCTTCTATCCGAACAACCCAAATAAATTAAATCTTCTGTTATATTCCTAATATTGTACATACCTCAATCCTCTTTATGTTAATAAAATAATAATATAAAATAAAAATTTTATACATATCCGATATATGGCAAATTTCTATAAAAGCCGTCATAGTCCAAGCCATAACCGACTAAAAATTTATCATCAACATCTAAGCCATAATAATCAGGATCTATGTCAACTTCTCTTTTTATTCTTTTATCCAATAGCGAACAAAACTTTACAGACTTTGCTTTAAAATTATGTTTCATAAAATCCATCAAAAATCTTGCCGTATGCCCCGTATCAATAATATCCTCAATTATTAGAACATTTTTTCCATTCAAATCCGGCAAAGATATATCTACAGCATTGACTTTACCTGTTGAAGTAAAGCCTGAACCATAGCTTGACAATCTTATAAATTCCATATCAACAGGCATTTTCAGATGTTTAGCTAAATCTACCATAAACATTACGGCACCTTTTAAAACACATACGAGGAATAATTCTTCACCTTTATAATCATTATTAATCTTATCACCAAGTTTTTTTATGGCATTTTGAATTTCAGCCTCTGAAAATAAAACTTTTAAATCTTTTTCGGTTATCATATCCATTTTAACCTCCTTATTTAATAAACTTTTAGACAACTTCTATAATGTGTGTTGGTTTATCTTTTACTGCGATTTTACTGCTTAATCCAACACCAACAACCCATAAAATTTCTGTCCCTGATGTCAATAACAAAATAGCATCTCTATTGTGACGTGGCACCCCTTTTGAGTTTAAATATTTTTTCAATTTCATCGTGCCAGACATGCCAAAAGGGCTTATTGTATCGCCGTCTTTTCTATTTCGGATCTCCAAAGGAAATTTCACATTTGATAAATCTACATAAGCAAATTTTGATGTAGATTCTGGAAAAACAAACAAATCATTTTCAACAAATTTACTAATTCTAAGAGTTTGTTTGCCAATATGATATTCACCTTCACCATCAACACTTATATTTAGTTCAGTCGGCAAATTCTCATTATGATTTCTTGGTGGAATAACTTCTACAATTTTTTCGTCTGCATAAAGCCAAAGAGCAGTTGCTAAAGATTTTGTACTACCATTCTTGCGCACAATATTATCTTCTAAAAACTCATAAATTTCTTTAATTTTCTTGTTGTCATAATCCAAACCTAAATTCTGAATATATTCGTGCAACAATCTTAATTTTACAGCCTTAGAAAGTTTTTTGTATTCATCCGACAAAATTTTATCACCATTAAATATGCGTTTTTTTATTGGAGTTAGATACTCTTCTATTATATCGTTATCACTCTTTGCAATTTCTGACAAAACATTAATTGCGTCTTTTACATTAGGATTTATTTTCTCCAATGCAGGAATTACGTTCAACCTTAGATAATTTCTTCGATATACAGTGTTTGAATTGGATGAATCATTGTTTGGTGCAAGATTATTTTCTGAGCAATAATCCAGAATTTCACATCTTTTTGTTTCTAAAAGTGGACGATAAAAGAATCCTCGTCGCTCTGCAATCCCTTTTAAACCTACAATACCGGTACCTTTTACAATTCTGTATAAAAGTGTTTCAGCATTATCATCATAATTATGAGCCGTAAAAACTGCATCTGCATCATATTCTTCATACGCTTCTTCAAAGAATTCATAACGTGCGATTCTTGCATCATTTTCTGTTTTTTTGATATTTTTAGAAGCGGTTTTTGTATAAAATTCTACTCCCTTAGCGCTTGCAAAAATACGACAAACCTCTTGTTCTCGCAAAGATTCTTCACCACGCCAATTGTGATTAAAGTGAGCAGCTATGACATTCAAGTCATAAAAATCAGGCAATTCTTTTATTTTAGATAAAATATCTAAAAGACACATAGAGTCAAAACCGCCTGAAAATCCTACAATCACAGTCTTATCCTGCAAATTATATTTTTTAAGAAATTCAGCTACTCTATTTATAATTTCTTGCATAACAAAACTAATTATCCAATCTGTTATTTCTTGCCTGAATACCGTGTCTGATTTCTACGGCATCAACACCTAATTGATCAAGCGCTTTCATAGCTAAAGACTCAGGTTCATCAATAATAGCTAACAATAAATCCACAGCCTCAATTTTTTGTTTGTTGGATTTTTTTGCAGATATCCAAGCTTTTTCCAAAACTTTCTTGGCACGCTTTGTAAACACAATTTCTTTATCAAAATACTCGTTACCATATCCTACAAGATTTTCGACAACAAGTCTTGCATCTTTCATTGTAATTTCTAAATCATTCAGAACTTCAAATGCAATACTTGTACCTTCAGCTATAATACCAAGCAAGAACATTTCTGTTCCGACTATATTACGTCCGATTCTTCTGGCTTCTTCTTTCGCAAGTTTCATTATTGTAAGAGTTTCCGGCATTTGTTTTTCGATCGGTTTTAAAATATCTTCTGACATTTTTTCACCATTAATACCAAGTTCTTTAATAATATCGTAAGCTAAACCACGCTTTGTTTTAAGAACACTTAGCACTATATGTTCCGGAGTTATGACAGAAGAACCGAGCTCTTTTGCTGTTTGCAATGCAGAGTTCATCACAAGAAAAGCATTTGGAGTAAAAATAATTTTCTTACCTTCATACTCGGACTGTCTTGATTTCTGTTCCGCAAGCTTTTTCTCAAAAATATCAGAATCTAAGCCATACTTATGAATAGTATTTACTAAATCTGTATCATTTGATTCCAGAATTGATGCCATAATCTGTTCTGTACCAAGAATCTCATATCCTGCTGCAGAGAGTTTTGAAACAGCTCTATCAAAAACATCGGCAAGAGCTTCTCCTTCATAAACCGATTCAAAAGAACTGTTTTTATCGTCATCTTCTTCTGCTTCAGGATGCTCTAAGCGCTTAATCTTTTTTTGTACAAGCTTTGTCAAAATGTCTTTTGCGTTGTATACATCAAAATTAAACTTAGCTAAGATATCTTGGATGTTAGAATTTTTCTCCGTTATAACTGCAAGAAAAATATGTTCAAACAAAATATTCGTATTACCGGATTTGCTTGCCAAATCCAATGTATGTTTCAATATATCTTTAAAAGAATGGCTAAAAGGAATATATTCATATACTTTACTACTTCCTTTTATGTATTCAGATACAGCATCTTTAACCGCTTCCGGAGTAACACCATACATTCTGAATAATTTTAAAGAAACACCTTTAGCTTCTTCTACTAACGCTAAAAGAAGATGTTCCGGCATGACCTCGGTACATCCGGAAATCTTTGCAAGATTTTGTGATTCTGAAACTACATTAACAGCCTTTTCGGTAAAACGTTCAAACAAATTTATTCTTCCTCTTCGTCTTCTAAAGATTCAATATAAGCACAAACTCGTTGGAATTCTGCTTCATCTTCGATATTTTGGAAATATCCGTCATCTTCGCTTTCTTCAATATATTCCATAACAATAACTTCTGCTTCTTCACCATTTTCATCTTCTGATAGAGGCAATAGCAAAGCATATGTTTTGTCTTCAAAATCTATTACATCATAAATTTCGCATTTTTCAGTTGTACCATCTTCGCCAACGATTTCAACATATTGTTGTTCTAATTCTTGATTTTCTTCGCTCATAATCATTTCCCTAAATATTGTTCTAATATCACACAGGCACTTTCTATATCGACAAGTCCCTTATTTTTTCTAAAATCAACCTTTCTTCTGCGCAATCTTTCTTCCGCTTCTTCAGAGGTTAATCTTTCATCTTCTAATATTATATCAAAACCAAGTAATTTTTGTGAAAAATCTATACAATTTTGAGCTTGAAAGCCAAAAGTCCCGTCCATATTGACTGGAACACCTACCACAATCTTCTCAACTCGGTTTTCTTTTGCAATTTTTGTAATTTCTTCTATCGCTTTTTTTTCAGGTTCTCTTGGTATACACACACTTGGAATAGCAATCACTTGTAAATAATCACTCAGTGCAACTCCTATTCTTTTTGTACCGACATCAAGTGCCATAATTTTATTCATTATCAACCCACCTTGCTTCTATACTTGATATTATCATATCAAGCTGCAAAAGTTTAAAATCTTTGTCGTTTTCTTGATTTCTTTTCTCAAATATATTTGAGGCT
Source organism: uncultured bacterium (assembly GCA_900549855.1). Classification (GTDB taxonomy): domain Bacteria; phylum Cyanobacteriota; class Vampirovibrionia; order Gastranaerophilales; family Gastranaerophilaceae; genus CAG-196. Next base: position 74,272 of record URPS01000002.1, read on the forward strand.
TTGCGTTGATTTTTTACAATATAACGTTTTCCAACATAATATTCATAAATACTTTTTCTTAAAATATTGGTTAAAAAGCTATAATTAGAATTCAAAGAATAAAATACTTGTGCTAATTCTTTATCGCCTTTAAGCATTCTTAAATATGCTGCAATATTAAATGTTATTAATTTATATGCCAACTCTTGTGCATTATAAATACTATCAAAATTATCTGCAACAAATTTGTCCAAATCCACATTGAAATTATTAGACTTGTATTCTGCGGAGAGTTTGTCTATAAAATTCTTAAATTCTTCAGATGTTATTTCATCAAAAAACCAATTTTGCACATAATCACTCAAGCACAATTTATCTATATCTTTTTGATTCAATTCTCTTTTTTCTAAGTATATTTGAGGTTTTTCAGGTTCTACATCAAGAAGGATGCTCTGCCAGCAAATATATTCATAAGGAATTGGTTCATCATTTGTATGCGAACTTTCTTCTGCTTGTTCTAACAAATATCTTGCGACACTTGCATTAATTTCATATTTTTCTTGATAATTATAAAATTTATCAACAATCTTATAAAAATCTTTTTCTGTCATAGAATTAAAGCCAAAGGAATCCAGTATTCCATATCTTGGATTGATTACAATTGCAAGGAATTGCAAAGTTTTGTTTGCTCTAATTCTAGAAAATATAATTGCCATATTGCCATGACCATCAGGAAAAGATGTATAAATCTTAAATGGCTTGGATTCTCTCAAAATATTTTTATAAAATTCTTCCGTATTGTCAACTCTTATACCGGACATTTTTAATTCTGATAACGCTTTATTAATTTTGCCTTGAATACTTTCCGGTGCAAACTTTTTAGCACTCTCTAAAGCATGATAAGCAAGTTGAGATTTTGAACGACCAAGAATTTCTAATGCTGCAACACCAACCTCATTATTTATATAAAATAAAAATACCGGAATTAAGATATTAGCCAAAGCATCATACGCATAATCTTCTTCCAACGATTTTATTAAAAGAATTTTGTCACTATCACTAATTGCATTTAAAAAATCCATAAAATCAATTTGTGCTTCCGGATTCATTATTGCAGTATCCAAAAGTTGTTTTGTTTCTTTATTAATAAGTTCGTTAAACTGTTCAAAATATCCGCTTATTACTTCGTAGTCGATTTTATTTCCCAAATCTTTTAACATATTAAATGCAATCATTTTTATGTGGTCATTGTATTCGGGCGCTTTTATTACGTTCCATAATTCGTCATTAAGAGTTTCTTTATCAATAAGTTCCATTAAAAGCCAACAAATCATTACAGCTTTTTGCTCATTAGCACTTACAAGTTCTCTTATCAAAATATCAAGAACAGTTTTTTTATCCTCAATATTTTTCAAGTCTGTAATTAAAGCTGCTTGCGGTTGATTTGATGTCATTAATGCTGTTAAGGTAGCTAAAATTTCTGCTTTTATTTGAATTTTATTCATAAAACCTCTATTTTATTTAAACGGGAAGTTACACCTACTATATAATATCTTATCTTGCTTTACCCCAAAATGCGTCTAAAATTTGTTGAGCTTCTGCCGATAACATTCTATCATTCAAGATTAAATACTGAACTGCAATCATCGTACATTCAGAACAAATATTAACTCCGGGACCTTTAACCATTTTTAAAACTTCTGTGTTTGGTCTGCCACAAAAACTGCAATAAACAGGTTCTTGCATACTTTCATGGTGATGATGTTCTTCTGTTGTTTTTTTTGTTCTCTTTCCCAACTTTATGACTTTTTCGTCTGACATGTCCCTCTCCTTATTTCTACTTGATTTTAACCTAAAAGAAAGGTTTGCGCAAGATAATCACTATGGTTTTGAAGCGTACAATTCTTTACGGAAATTTTTAATATTTTCGGCTTCTTTTTTATAATTATCTGATTTCAAGATTAAATCAATATTTTTATCAAGCTCTGTTACTACATCCTTAATATTTTCACCATTCATAACTATCATATCATTAGCCATCTCTGTATTTGACAAAGCCAATCTTGTCGTATCTCTAAAACCAGATGATGCTAATTTTTGCGCTAATTCATTATGCTCAATATTTTTACATAAAGCTTGTGCAACAAGCATTGGTGCATGAGAAATTAAAGCAACTGCCTTATCGTGCTCTTGCGGAGTTGTCATAACTGTAGTCGCACCAAGGTTTTTAATAACTTTTTTAAGAATTTCAAAATCTTCCAGAGAAGTATCGTTTTTTGGAGTTATCGCCCATGTTGCACCGTCAAACAATTCCGGAAAAGAATGCTCCCATCCGCTATGTTCTGTTCCTGCCATCGGATGAGATGGAATAAATTTGAATTTGTAAGATTTATGCGACACAAATTCTTTTAAGCTACAAACATCGGTAACAATTGTATTTTCGTCTAAATAATTTTCTAATTTGTCCAATATTTCCAAAGTTTTGTTCATCGGAGTGCAAACAAATACAACGTTACACCCTTGTAAAATTTCATATTCAGAACATATATTGTCCTCTTTTACAGAACGAGAAACACCAACGACCTCATACATGTGGCGTGCTTTCTTAAATATAGAACCGCCAATTAAACCTAAACCAATAACTCCAATTTTCATTTATAAATCCTTATGATTAAATTTTTTCACACCCTCAACATAGTCTTTTACTATGTCGCCATTACCTTCCAAATTATATTTATATATTGTTAAACCTTCTAATCCTACAGGGCCTCTGGCATGGGTTTTAGCGGTAGAAATTCCGACTTCTGCACCAAAACCATATCTAAAACCGTCTGCAAATCTTGTTGAAACATTGTGATAAACTCCTGCAGAGTCAACTGCATTCATAAATATTTTTGCATTCTTCTCGTCTTCTGTAATAATAGATTCTGTATGTCCTGAAGAAAAAGTGTTGATGTGCTCAATCGCATCTTCAAGAGAATGAACTATTTTGTAAGACAAAATCTTGTCAGAATACTCTTTGTGCCAACTTTCAGGTGTTGCAATAAGTTCTATATCTGCATCTTCTAAAGCTTTGAGCAGCTCCGTTTCATACTTAAATTCTTTATGAATTAGAATTGTTTCAACTGAATTGCAAGCGCTTGGATACTGAGTCTTAGCGTCTATTATAATACGTTTAGCTTTCTCCAAATCGGCACTTTCATCAACAAAAATGTGACAAATTCCGTCTGCGTGTCCTAAAACCGGAATTTTAGTATTTTCTTTAACAAATTTCACAAGAGAATTTCCGCCACGAGGAATAATTAAATCAATATAACTATCCATTTCTAACATATTTTTAACATCAGCACGTGTAAAAACTTGTGTTAAAACATTTTTCGGAAATTCTTTTATTTCATCCAATGCTTCTTGTATTATACTCATGATTTCTTTATTTGTATTAATTGACTCTTTTCCGCCTTTTAAAATAACTGCGTTAGAAGATTTAATAGCTAAAGCAGAAATTTGAGAAATTACATCAGGACGTGCTTCGAAAATTATACCTAAAACACCAATTGGGCAGGATTTTTTAGTCAAAATCAAACCATCATCAAGTTGACGTTTAAGAAGCGTTTTTCCAATTGGATCTTCAAGGTTAGAAATATCTATAATTCCTTGAACCATATCACGCATTTTATTTTCATCCAATTTTAAACGATTGAATGTTGATTGGCTTAATGTACCATTTTCAACAAGTGATTTTGCTGCATCCAAGTCCATTTTATTTGCTTCAAAAATTTTATCTTTGTTTTCTTTAAGTTTTTTTGCAATATTCAAAAGTGCAGAATTCTTTAAGCCAACAGGCAATACTGCCATTTTTTTAGAAGCAACTTTTGCGTTCTTAGCAAGTTCAATAAATTTATCTTCTTCCATTTCTATAATCCTCACAGAGTTTGCAATACTGCATTCTTCTTAAATTCACCATTTTAGAAAACTTCTTTCTAATAAGGTGTTCTTGCAATGACTTTGCTGGTCTTTCATCCAAAACATTTGGCTGCTGTACTATAAAACCGGACAAATTCATAAAAGGCACTACATTTCTGTAATCCATATAAGGATTTCTTTTGTATTGCTCGCTCATATATTCTCCTCAAATGTGATAGTCCTTGAAATAATTTTATAAAAAATTCTTACTGCTAACAAGGGTTTGTTAATAATAATTTACTTTTAAAATTTTGCTTGAAATTTTTTTATTGTTGATATAGTATAAAAGAACAGGTTAAATATGACTTGCGCTTGTAGCCCAGTTGGATAGAGCGTTTGGCTACGAACCAAAAGGTCGGGGGTTCGAATCCCTCCAAGCGCATTTTTAAAACTCCCTATTGGGAGTTTTTTATTGGGATTCTCACTCCCTTGTTTGCTCTCGCAAACGGGCGTTCTACCTCTCACAAAACGTGATATTGAATCACCTTTTGTTCGGTAGAGTCTCCAAGCGCAAATTTTAAGAACTCATTTCGAGAAGTTTTTATTACAAAACTTTTAATCAGATTTCCTTCTATAAATTATCAGGTAGTGTAAAGTTTTCATTGTTAACTTCTCTTAAGAAATTTGTCCAACTATTATAGTATTCGGCAAGGGCTTGTGTATATCCTATTATAATTGATTTATAAGATTGTTTCATGACGATTAATGACGTTATATCAGATTTTCCAGCTTCATAGCTTTTTTTACTTGTTTCAATTAAAGACTCTGAACCTGTAACAATATTTTTTTCATAATGATTAAGATTGTCAGCAGCTGTTAAAAATCTTTCATAAGCTGCGCTAACGTCCTTCATCGCTTTATTCTGCACAGAAACATATTTTAACTCTGCTTGTTCCAACTTAATTGCAGCATTTTTTATTTCAGGTGAAAAATTATACAAAAGTGGCAAATTTATCAAATTTGCTTCAATATAAGCTCCATTATTAAAATTGCCAGTTGTACTGTACTCTCCCGGTTTATAAGCATATCCGCCGGATATTTGTATATCCGGAATACGTTGTCTTGCAACCAGTGTAAGATTTTTCTCGGCTATATCTATTTCTTGTTTTGAGATTTGAATATCAAATCTATTTGACAAAGCATTTTTTAAAATAGAATCAAATGAAGGAAACTTATACTCAGGAGGCGGAGTCATCATCTCTACGTAGTTGTTTTCTTCGTCAAAAATATTGTCCATGCTGTCATATTGAACATCATGCGGATCGTTAATTACTTTATTAAATTCCGCAAGTGCTTTTTTTACATTTACTCGGGCAGAATTAACCTGAGTTATCATTTGATTTAACGCAATTTCTGCTTGAATCACATCTATATCTGGAGCATGATTATTTTTTACTTTATTTTTTGCAATTTTTAATAATTCTTCTTGGAGCTCACGTTGTTGCTCTAAAGTAAACAATATAGATTTTGCGGCAACCAAATTGATATACGCTTCTCTTACATCCATTTTTAAATCAAAAATCGTGTAATCTATATTCTTTTCAACGAGTTTCAAATTTGATTTTGCAAGATTTTTTCGTGCGCTTCTCTTTGCTATTTCAAAATTTTCACTAAGTCCAAATTGTTTTGGCTCTTCATTTCCTGCAGCACCCATAAAATAAAATGCATCCAGTGTCGGATTCTGTAAACGATTAGCTACTTTGACTTCATTTTTTGCAATTGTGCGATTGAGTTTTGTTGCCTGCAAATCAATGTTATTATTCAAAGCTGCTTCAATTGCCTGATTTAAGTATACTTTTTTTGTATCATTTATTGCAAAAACAGAAGTTTGTATTGTTATAAAAAATAGTATTATCAAAAATATTTTTTTCATAAAATCTTAAATATTTAGCTTGTAACCGCCGCCATAAATTGTTTCTATATACTTTTTACCGTCAGAAATCTTATCAATTTTACTTCTCAAGTGTCTTATATGAACTCTTATTGTTTCAACATTATCGTCAGGCTCATATCCCCATATGTCTTTAAGTAACTTCGCTCCAGATATCATATTGCCATGATTTTGGAATAAAAGATTAAAAATATCGAATTCAATCGGAGTTAATTTTTGGATTTTATCATTGATTTGAACACTATAAGATTCCGGTATAAGCGTAATTTCTTTATATGTTAATAATTCTCTTGTTGCGGAAGATTTTGGAATCTGATTGGTTCTTTTTAATAACGCTCTTACCCTAACAATCAATTCATCAATTTCAAAAGGTTTAGTCAAATAATCATCTACACCAATATCAAAACCTTCAACCTTGTTATCAAGTTCTGAAAGTGCCGTAAGCATAATAATCGGAGTTTCAGATATTTCAGGGCATTGTTTTATACGTCTTGCAACTGTATACCCGTCGACTTCCGGCATCATAACATCAAGAATAATAAGATTAGGTTCTTCTTGTTTTGCTTTCGCAAATCCCTCAACGCCGTTATACGCTTGAATCACGTTATAACCTTGCAATTCTAGATTGACTTTAACAAGTTCATTTATTGCTATATCATCATCAACAACAAGAATTTTAGTCATTTGCAAAAACTCCTTCTAAAACATCCTCATCTTCCATTGCTTCTTCCGGCTCGGAAAGTAATTTTTCCGGAATTTCTTTATTTGTATTTATTCCGAATTCTTTTAATGCTTCTACTTGTGAGAACAAGCTTGGCTTATTTTTGCTGTTGCGTCTAAAACGATTTATTGTTGTATTAAGTTTCTTATTCACATCATCAAAGCGCTTTTGTACATCAAGCAAATCTTCGCAGAATTGAACAAACGTTTCGTACAAATTTGTTCCGGCATTAACAATCTGATTAATACTTTCTTTTTGTTTTTGTTGTGCCATTAATTGGTTTACAAGTCTTATTGTTGCAAGAAGAGATGATGTTCCAACTATAATAATATTTGATTTATAAGCACTATTGATGAGTTCAGCATCCTCATAAAGCAGATTTACGGAAGTTTCTACCGGCATATACATAAGAACAAAATCCGGTTGAGATAAATCACCTGCGTTTTGGTAATTCTTATTGGCTAAATCAACAATTCTTTTCTTAACCTCGTTTTTGAATTCTTTTAATTTGTCATTATCTTTAATATATTCAAGATAACTTGTTAGAGTTACTTTTGAATCAATAATAAGATGGTGATCGTTAGGTAAATTAATTACAACATCCGGTCTTATTATATGTTCTTCGTTATCTTTAAGGTTAGCTGAAGTCATAACCATTTGTTTAGAATAATGTATACCTTCAACCATGCCGCAAGATTGCAAGATTGTATCAAGCAAATCTTCTCCATAGGAGCCTTTTACATTTTGATTTTTTGTTAAAGCTTCCACAAGATTTTTTGCTTCTTGTTCAATCACCTTATTATTTTTTTCTAAATTTCCGATTTGTTCGACAATTTTTGTTGTGTTTTCAACTCCTGCAAGGTTAAATTTTTCAACTTTTGCTTTGAATTCGCCCAATTCTTTTGTTAGTGGAAGGATTTTTTCTTCAAGGCTTTCTCTGTTTTGTTTACGCAAATCTTCTTGTTCATTCTTAATCGTTTCATTAGCAAGTTGAACAAAATCTCGTTTAATAATTTCTTGCAACTCCTCTGTTGATTTCGATTTCGCACTAACTGTTATCAATTCTTCCTTTAATGCATGGATTTTTTTTGAATAAAAAACGTAAAAAGCTACCGAAGCTAATAATATACCAACTAAAAATGATAAGACTGCTGTCATTTTTCCTCCTTAAAAATCCTTCTTAATAAATCAGGCTTCCTTTATTATAAAAGAAGCCTGATAAAAAATCTATTTTCTGTCTTGTAATTTTGCCAGTAACCTTAATATTTCTAAATAAAGCCATACAAGCGTTACCATTAGCCCAAATGCGCCATACCATTCCATATCTTTTGGCAGCATTCTTTTTGCGCCTTGTTCAATAAAATCAAAATCAATAATCAAATTCAATGCAGCAATTACCACTACAATTGCACTGAATCCGATACCAAGTCCGGAAGAAGAATTAATAACCGGTACAGCGTAGTGAAAAAAGCGACCAATCAAGTCTACCAGATAAATAACCGCAATTGAGCATGTAGAAATAAAAATAACACTTCTGAACTTGTCAGAACATTTGATTATGTTAGCTCTATATAGAATTAACATAGAAAATAAAGCTGCAAATGTTCCTGCAACTGCTTGAACTACGATCCCATGATAAGATTGTTCAAATACTGCAGAAATTCCACCCAAGCATAGGCCTTCTGCAACAGCATAAACCGGTACTAAAAATTTATTTCTTGTAAATGAAATTATTAGAGCTAATATAAAACCTGCAATAGCACCAATGCTTGTAAGCATGTACGCTTGATCAGTAAAGCCCATATTAAACCTTGACCAAACATAAGCAGCTGCAGCAACCAGTAAGACACCCAAAAATCCTGCAATTTGGATTGTTCCGTTTACGGTCATTGCTTCACCTTCATAAACTCTTTCTTGAGCAGCAAAATTATCATTTAAAATTGGATTAGCCATATACCCTCCTTATTAATCTTAGTATGTATTATAGCATGTAATTTCTGTAAAAATCATAGAAATTAATCTTTTTTTAATATATTATAATATGGTGATGGGAAGGTTAAAAGTTTTTTTTGGATATTTTAAAGATAATAAGGGGGCTTTTTTGAGCTACTCGTCATTGTCATTCTTAGTTGGTTTTTTAGAACTTTTTGGAGTTGCTCTGACATATCCGTTTATATTGAAATTGCTTTCTAATGATAAAACCGCAGGTTGGCAAAATTCTCCGGTATTGATTGGCTGTGTAATAATATTACTATTTCTAGTAAAAAATTTGGTGATGATAAAATATGCAGCCTTGCAGTCAAAATTTACAAAAGCCGTGGAAGCTGAAGTTAATTTAAAATTTGTTAATTATTTCCTTGCTTCAGAATATTCAAAAACTTCCAAAATATCACTTGCTCAAAAAGAAAATATACTTGGATATTTGATACCAAATGTAATAAATAACTATGTGTTACGTATTCTAAATTTGAACGTAAACTTTTTTATTTTTACACTTATTTCTTTATTCTTATTAATCAAATTTCCCCTTGCAACTGTTTATACAACGATGTTTGCGCTTATTTTAGTCACAGTGCAATATAAAATATTCAAACCAAAATTAAAATCAGTTTCCGATAAATTAAGTCAAGCATCTTCTAAATTAAGACAAAGATGTAATGAAGTTATTTTGAACATAAAAGGTGTGAAAATTTCTAATCATGAAAAATTTTTCTTTAACAATTATAAAAATGCTTTAGAAAATTTGTATAAGAATGAGCAGCAAATGCTTTTTTATAACATAATTCCGCCATACATTACAGAACCTTTCATAATAGTGTTGCTATTTACTCTTTTAATAATAATTGCAATGCAAAATTTTTCTCAACCGGATAAATTGGTCGCATCATTTGCGCTTATTGTATCAGCAATCTTTAGGCTTTCACCTACAATATCAAGAATACAGGTAAATCTTAATGGCATAAATTCTGCGCTTCCACTAGTTGATGAATTTCTCGATTATTGCAATAAGTTTGATATAAGAAATGTTAAACCAATTACAGAACATGAATTCCAAAAATTTGAGCATACTATAGAATTGAAAAATATTAATTTTAGTTATGAAGATGACAAGTTAGCGTTGAAAAATATTAATCTTTCGATAAAAAAAGGTGAATTCATTGGTGTTGCAGGACTTTCTGGTGCCGGCAAAACTACACTTGCAGATATTATTACAGGGCTTTTAAAGCCTAAATCAGGAATAATTCTTGTGGATGGTATTCCACAAACAAATCCTCTAAAAATAGGTTATATTCCTCAAGAATTTAATCTGATAAATGGAAGTATAAAAGAGAATGTAACTTTTGGAGCGGAACTTCAAGATGATAATAAAGTTATAGAAGCTTTAAAGAATGCAAAATTGTATGATTTTATCAAAGAAAATTATCCGGAAGGTATACAAGCTAATCCGTTTGTGGATTCAACCGGATTTTCACAAGGACAAAAACAACGTTTAGCTATTGCCAGAGCTTTGTATTCAGAACCTGATATTTTGATAATGGACGAAGCAACATCATCTCTTGATTTAAAAACTGAAGATGAACTTTGTATTATTTTAAATTCTTTAAAAGGAAATATGACAATAATTGCCATTGCACACCGATTGTCTACAATAAAAAATGCCGACAAAATTGTATTTATCAAAAATGCTGAGATAATTGATATCGCAGCATTTGACAATTTGATAAAACAAAACTCTGATTTCAAAACGCTTGTAGAGCTTGGTACTTTGGATAATAGCGCTGATAAATAAAGCTAAATAACCCTTACTTTATCCATCAATCGGGTAACTTTTTCTCTAAAAGCAGTATCTATAGGAGAAGTAGTGTAACCTTCCATTCTGGCAGCTTCTTCTCTTTCAATTAAATTCTTTTCCAATAATGCTAATTTTCTAATTGCAATGTTCATAAATAACCTCCAACCATATTAAATTCTTAACCTTACATATATATAAAGTCAATTTTTTTTTATAAATTGACTTTTATATTACGAAATGTTACAAAGCTCTAGCAAAAATTTGTAGTATAATGTACATAATGAGTGTTCATATTTATGATTAAGGAGGAATTATCATAATGAAAACTGTTGAAAAAAATATTGATTGGGCAAACTTAGGTTTTGGTTACATACAAACTGATTACCGTTTTGTTTCAAATTTTAAAGATGGCAAATGGGATGAAGGAGCCATGATTACTGACCCGAATATTACAATGAATGAGTGTGCTTGTGTGCTTCAATACGCACAGACTTGTTTTGAAGGTATGAAGGCTTATAGAACAAAAGATAATAAGGTGGTTTGTTTTAGACCTGACTTAAATGCAAAGAGAATGGCTGACACATGCCGTTATTTAGAAATGGCAGTATTTCCGGAAGATAGATTTGTGGATGCTGTTGTAGAAGTCGTAAGAAAAAATATTGATTACGTTCCTCCATACGGTTCTGGAGCCGCATTATATTTAAGACCTTATATGTTTGGAATTAATCCTGTAATGGGTGTAAAACCGGCAAGTGAATTCCAATTTAGAATTTTTGCAGCGCCGGTAGGACCTTACTTCAAACGTGGTGCAAAACCTATTACTCTTCGAGTTCCGGATTTTGATAGAGCCGCTCCACATGGTACAGGTCATATTAAGGCTGGATTGAACTATGCAATGAGTCTTCATGCTATAGTTGATGCTCATAATCAAGGTTATAATGAAAACATGTACTTAGATTCAGCAACAAGAACAAATGTTGAAGAAACTGGTGGTGCAAATATTATTTTTGTAACAAAGGATAATAAGGTCGTTACTCCAAAATCAAATTCAATCTTGCCATCAATAACAAGACGTTCTTTGATGTATGTAGCAGAACATTATTTGGGCTTAAAAGCAGAAGAAAGAGTAATTCCGTTCAGTGAAATTAAAGATTTTGCAGAATGTGCGTTGTGCGGAACCGCAGCTGTTTTATCTCCTGTTGGTAAGGTAGTTGACCATGGTAATGAAATCGTATTTCCGTCTGGCATGGAAAAAATTGGACCTGTGACTCAAAAACTTTATGAAACATTAACCGGTATTCAAATGGGTGAAATTGAAGCACCGGAAGGCTGGATTAAGGTTATTGCTTAGTAGTTTTAGTAAAAAGTGCTCCTTTAAATGGAGCACTTTTTGTATAAAAAATAAAACCTCTTGACATATAATCTTGATATTCTATTATAGTAATTGCGATGGGACGTCGCCAAGTGGTAAGGCAGCTGGTTTTGGTCCAGCCATCTCGGAGG
>URPS01000003.1 GCA_900549855.1 uncultured bacterium
GCTTATGTAACAAAAGGAAATGTGCATGATTCTGGTCCATTTATAGAAAGAGCAGAATATATAAAAAATAAGTTTGGATTTGAATTAAAAAAGTATGCAAATTCTAAGGGAATTAAGATTATTGGTGATTGCCCATTGTATGTTTCTAGTGATTCATGTGATGTGTTCTCTGATCCTTCATTGTTCTTGGTTGATGAAGAGTTAGTTCCTAAGAAGGTTGCGGGTTGTCCACCTGATGGTTTTGCGGCTGATGGTCAATTGTGGGGTAATCCTATTTATGACTGGGATCATCATCTAGATACTGATTATGCTTGGTGGATAAAGAGATTAAAACACTTATGTAGTATTTATGACTATGTAAGAATAGATCATTTTAGAGGCTTGAGTGCTTACTATACTATCGATTATGGTGCTACTACTGCTAAGGATGGTAAGTGGGTAAGAGGCCCTGGTAAGGCTTTGGTTAAGGCTATAAGAGAACATGTCGGTTCTAATATTATTGCGGAAGACTTAGGCTATATGGATGATGATGTTAAAGACTTACTTGCATATAGTACTTATCCTGGCATGGGTGTCTTAGAGTTTGGTTTTGATAGTCGTGATAGTAATGGCAACGATAATATTCCTTATAATTTGAAGAAGAATCAGATTGCTTATGTTGGTACTCATGATAATCAAACTGTTATGGGTTGGACTAAGGAATTGTCACCTGAGGCTTTAGATTTCTGTAAAGAATATATTGGCTATAGAGAGGGTGATGACTTCAATTGGACTATGATTAGACAATTGATGGCTACTGTATGTGATACAGCTATTGTGCAAGCACAAGATTTATTGGGTCTTGATGAGAATGCAAGAATGAATGCACCTAGTACAGTTGGAAGAAACTGGCAATGGATGGCAGAAGATGGTTGTTTCACTGAAGAGATTAAGGAGCGTTTGAAAGAGTTAACGCATGTATATGGAAGGGCATAATTATGGCAGAGGTTGTATTAAAAAATATTAAGAAGGTTTATCCACTTCAAGAAAATAAAAAGGGATTATTTGGTAAGAAGAAGGATGTAGCAAAGAAGCCTACTAATCTTCAAATTACTGATGAGGGTGTAGTTGCTGTTCAAGATTTCAATATTGATATTAAAGATAATGAATTCATCGTTCTTGTTGGTCCATCAGGCTGTGGTAAGTCTACTACACTTAGAATGGTTGCGGGTCTTGAAGATATTTCTGGTGGTGAACTTTATATTGATGGTAAGTTATGTAATGATGTTGAACCAAAGGATAGAGATATTTCAATGGTTTTCCAATCTTATGCGCTTTATCCACATTTAACTGTTTATGATAATATTGCGTTCCCTTTAACTATTAAAAAGTATCCAAAGGATGAAATTGATAAGAAGGTAAAAGAGGCTGCAAAGACTCTAGATATTACTCAATATTTAGATCGTAAGCCTAAGAACTTATCAGGTGGTCAAAGACAAAGAGTTGCATTAGGTAGGGCTATTGTTAGAAATCCGAAGGTATTTTTAATGGATGAACCACTATCTAACTTGGATGCAAATTTAAGAGTTCAAATGCGCTCTGAAATTAAACGCTTACATCAGAAACTTAAGACAACATTTATTTATGTTACACATGACCAAACTGAGGCTCTTACAATGGGAGATAGAATTGTAGTTCTTGATAAAGGTAAAATTCAGCAGGCTGATACGCCGGAAGAGATTTATAACAATCCTAAAAACAAATTTGTAGCTGGATTTATCGGTCAGATGAATTTCATAAATGTAAATGTAAACAATGGTGTATTTAAAATTGAAGATAAAGAGTTTAGAACCGGTAAGAATATTTCAGGCGTTTGTACAGTAGCTATAAGGGCTGAAAAAATGACAAATGGTTCTGTTGATATTTGGGTAAAGCCTGATATTATTGAAATGACCGGAGGAGAAAGAATAATTTATTTCTATTTGAATGGTGATAAATGTTCTGCAAAACTTCCATTGGATTATCCAATTGGAGAAAATGTAAAATTAAGCATATCTGTTAATGATATGTATTTCTTTAATAATGAGAGCGGAGAAGCAATTTAGTATGAAAAAATATAGAAATTATATAATTAGTTTTGTTGTAATATTAGCATTTTGTATATCAATTTGTTTTATACCTATTGATGCAACACGTTTTATTCCATCAATAGAATCTCAGGTTACAAAAGACTTGGGGATTAAAATTCATATAGAAAAACTGATTTTGCGCCTCGGACCTCAATTAAAGGTAAAAGCTCCGGTAATGCACATGATGTATGAAGATGGACAGAAATTTGGACAGTTTGATAGTGTGAAATTTTTCATACCTTGGTCTTCATTGTTCAAAAATGATGTTGTCGTAAAACGTCTTTATGCTAATAAATTAATCGTTAAAGTTAGTTCTAATGATAAATACCTTGATAATGTTTTAAATAAAATGCAAGCCAAAGATTTTTCGGAAATTCCGGACATGACATTAAAGGGTTACAGTATTTCATATAATGACTATAAAACAAACAAAGTTTATAAAACAACAGGTAGCAACTTGGAACTCTCTAAAGTAGTAAGTTTTGAAAACTTACGCATTAAAACACTTGGAGAATTCTTTATCAATGACAAAAAATACTTATCTTATGATGTTTCAATTCTTCCAAATATTAAAATGCCAGAAAAAGTTGAAAATTTTGATATAAAATCATTTATCAAACAAATAGAAGATTTAGACTTTCATTCTGATATAATTGCAGATTTAAAGCTGTACAGCAATATTAATGGCGATATGCAAATATCCGGTTTGGTAAATATTGACAATATTTCTGTACTTGATTCTTCATCAAAAATGCCAAAAAGCTTTATTTACTTAACATTCTTGGGCGATAAAGTTGGTGTTTTGTCAAATATTTATGCTACAACTGACAAAAAAGTCTATATTGACGGAGTTATCAACAACTCTAAAAAGAAAAGTGTTGATTTAAAAGTTAAAACGGATGATATTAAGCTGAGTGACTTGTATCAAAAGGTTAAGTTATTTGCTGACTTATCCAGATTTAAAGGTATTGAATCTGTTAATGGCTTATTAAAAGCAGACTTCAGCATAAAAGGTGATATTAATAAGATAAAATCTTCAGGATTCTTAAAGATTTCTGATGCTTCAATTAAAGCAAACGGAATTGATATCAAAAACATTAGCTCCGACATTGATTTTTCAAACAATATTATAAACATTACGAATGCTGTAGGATATGTTAATAATGCGCCGATTATGGTAAAGGGTAAAATTAACAAAAATATTGATATAGAAGTTTTGATGAATAAGGTGAACTTAAAACACTTATGTCCTGCTGATTTAGGAATTAAAAGCGGTATAGTATCATTGGTTGCCAATATTAGTGGAACTCTGGATAATATTACTCATAAAGAAAATATCCAAATAGAAAACTTTAAAATTACTAATAAAGCTTATGATTTAGCATTTTCTAATTTAAAAATTGACACAAATAAGGATAATGTTGCATATATTAATAATATTATCCTAAATAGTGAATACACTTATCCTGTTAAGCTTCCGCTTTTAAAATTGCATATTGATAGAGATTCTGTGAAGATTCCTGACACAAATATCTTTATGCCAAATTCAAAAATGACTGCTAAAGCGGAGATTACTAACTATAATACAAAAGATTTAACTTATAATTTAAACTTATCAGGCTTTGTAAATTCAAGAGATATAAAAGGCATAAAATCTAATTTTGCAATGTATCCGATAAAATTTGCGTCATACGGCAATTTGAATTCGCAAAATATAAATTCTCAATTAGTTATGGATAAAGCTCTTATCCTCGATGAACCTGCAATTGTAAATTTGACTTCAAAACAGGAGAACAACAGTCTAAAAATTGAAGATTTAAGTGTATCATCCTTTAGTGGCAAACTTTCTAATGACTTTAAGCAAAACATGAAAGGTCAAAAAAAATTAATAATATCAGGTATTATTGATAATCTTTCTGCGCCAGAATTTAAAAATTTGCGTATATTTATTCCACAACAATTGAATGTTACTTATCTTGATACAATCGCTCAACTAAAAGGAGATGTGTTTGTAAATGGCCGTATTAATAAACCTGAGATTGTAGGTCAAATTAGTGCACAAAATATTATCAATCAATTTTTACAGCTTTCAGTTGGTAATTTGACAGTTGATTTTAATAAGACTGTTGCAGCTATAAATGCACCACAAGTAAAAATTGGTGATTCATCACTCGGAATATCATCTTTAGTATCTACAGATTTTTCGAAAGAATTGTTGGTTAAATCATTAAATATTAAATCAAAATACGTAAACACAGATACATTTTTGATGTATAAAGATAGTCCTGCTATGAAAATTATGCCTGTAAATGTAGTAGACGGCAAATTCTTTGCAGAAAAATTGCTTACAAATCTTTACGGTTCATCTTTGTTTATGACAGCAGCTTCTGCAGATTTTAACTTAAAAAATGATGTTGTAACAATGAAAAATATATCTTCTGAATTATATAACGGTAAATTAGCAGGTAACATGAAATTCAACTTAAAAGATGAATGTTACGAAACAAATTTACAGGCAAGAGGGGTGAGTGCAGCTCCAATATTTGACGTTATATCTGTGAGAAAAGATAGTGTAAGCGGCATTATGGACTTTGATACAAATTTAAAGGGATGTTTATGTTCTAAGCAATCATTAAATGGTAATGTTAAATTTATTGTTCATAATGGCAGAATGGGAACGTTTGGCAAATTAGAACATTTATTGTATGCACAAAATGTTATTGCTGATAACATGCTAAGAACATCTCTAAGCGTAGTTACAAAAGCAATAACACTAAAAGATACCGGCTTATTCAAATATTTGCGTGGTGATATTTATATGAAAAACGGTATTGCGCAAGTAAAAATGCTTCAATCGCAAGGTCCTTTGATGTCATTATTTGTTAAAGGTACTTATAATCCAGAAAATGACTATGCAAAACTTATTGTTCTAGGAAGACTTTCTGATGAAGTAATGTCTGGTTTAGGCGCATTTGGAGATTTTTCATTAAATAAATTAATGGTAATGTTGACTGGTGAAGACAACAAATACAATGTAATGCCGCAAGATATTGAAAATTTACCGCCATTGCCGATGAAAAATACAAAAGAATTTAGAAGTGTAATAAACGGTATTATTGATAAACCAAGTTCAGTTCTGTTATTTAACTGGATTTCTTATACACAAAAATCATATAGACAAAAAGACGTACCTATGACTAATGTGAAGGTACCGGATTTTATTGATAGTTTGCCATATTAAATATAGTATGTTTATATGATTACAAGTCCACACATATTTAGATTATAATTAGAGTTATGGAATTAATAAAAGTTGGTCAAAAATTAAATATATCCTTCCCTAAAGAGGATAAAATTGTTGAAATAACAGCAACAATTTCCGGAATATATGATGATAGATTAGTTATTGAATTGCCACAATATTTTATGAGGTATATTGAGTATCTTGAGGTTGGTGAACCATTGACTATTAAAGTCTTTTCTAAAATAGGAACTGTTGATTTTAATACAATCGTTATATCTTCACCTTTAGAAGATGAATTCTCTGTAGAATTGGATTACAATGCAATGAAACTTACACCAACAGAAGAAATACCGATGGTTGAAGCTGTTGAGGTAATGAATGTGATATTTGGGGAACAAGTATTTAGAGTTAATACATTTGAAATTGCAACCAAATATGTAAAATTTTATAGTGATTATTCTTTTGAAGTCGGCGATGAAATTGAGTGCGGGTTAATTTTGCCTGAAAAATGTGGTATAATTAAATTCAAGGGTCAGATTTCATTTGTAGACCCTGTATATGATAATGAATTCACAGTATCATATACAATGATGACCGAAGAAGATAGACAGACTTTGTTATACTATATGTATTTATATAGTAATGATGTAGATGATGGTAATTAGGATTCGTGATGAAAAAAATAACTGCAGAAGAAGAAATTAAAAATATAAAAAAATCAAAAAATAAAATGTTCGACCAAATTGAACGTTGTAGAATTGATTTACAAAAAGATCCGACAAATGCGTCTTTGCACGTTAGACTTGGAGATTTATACTTAAAATGGCACTTGGATATTTTTAATGCAGGACAATATATTGATGAAGCGATTACAGAGTATCAGCTTGCAATGGAATCTTTAATTGACTCTTGTGAAATTTACTATAAATTAGGTGTTGCTTTTTATCATAAGGGTGACTTAGATAAAGCTATAAACTATTTTACGATGGCTTTGGAAAAGAAAAACAACTACTATGATGCGTATTATATGTTAGCAGAAACATTTGTTAAGAAAGCACATTTTACGGATGCTATGGATGCGGCAGATGCTGCAATTCAGTGTGCACCACTTAAATCTTCCAGCGCTCATTATTTGCTATGCAAATTATATGAGGCATCATCATTTAAAGATAATAGAACAAAAGCAAAAGCATTTTTAGAAAAATGTGCATCCGCTCTTCTTGTTCCTTTTGATAGAAATGCTCAACTGAGCATAGTAAAGAATGTTTCTTATCTACGCTTTTTACCACTGTTTTTACAGGGTTTTTATGCTATTCAGGTGAAGGATTATGCTAAGGCAATTCAATTATATAAAAATGCAATAGAAACAGCTCCAGGATTTGCGCCACTCTATTGTGTATTAGGTGATATTTATCTTTCAACCGGATATTTTGAAGATGCTATTACAGAATATAAGATGGCAATTTGGCTAGACTCATTTAATATTGCTGCTTATAGACACCTCTGCAGAGCGTATGAAGAACAAGGTGATTATAACCAAGCTATTGATGTTTACAACAAATTAATTGCAATGGCGCCAAATATGCCTGATTTATATTCAAATTTGGCAAATATTTACTATATAAAAGGTGAATTTGACTTAGCAATTTCAAATTATCAAACCGCAATAACTTTGAATCCAAACAGAACTTGGACTAGCGTTATTGCGCAAACTATGGGATTTGTTTATCAAGAAAATAAATCTGATCCTGATGCTGCAATTTCTGCATATCAAACTGCATATGTACTAACTCCTGATGATATTGATATATATGTAAACCTAGGTAGTGCATTTTATGACAAAGAAGATTATAATAATGCCCTTGCAGTTTACCGTCAAGCATTGGAGCTACAACCATATAACCCTAAAATTCATTGTAACTTAGGATTTTTATACTGGGGTAAAGGTGATACCGAAGAAGCTATTAAATCATATGAATTGGCTATTAAATATAATCAAAACTATGATATAGCTTATAACAACCTTGGTGTAATTTATCTGGACGATTTAGGAAGGGTAAATAAATCTATTGAATTATTTAAAAAAGCGGTAGAAACAAATCCAAACTATGCATTGGCATTCTTTAACCTTGCAAGAGCTACATCTATTGTTGGTGACAAGGTAGAAGCTGCAAAACTTTATCAAGCTGCGCAAGACATAAACAAGATTACGCAAGAAATTGATCCTCGTGATATTGCTGATAAAATAAGTGAGTTATTTGAATCTTAGAATTACCCCCTTTACCTTTTAAATTTAGAAGGGTATAATATAAAAATATTGGAATATAAAAATGACTGAAGAAGATAAAATCGGAATTTCCCATTTAATAGAAAAAGAATTAAATTCATCTGATAAGATATTAAAACCGGATTTTAACCAAAAAACCGGAAGGGAATTACTTGCGTTCTATTTACAGTCAAAATTTAAACAAGTGTTAGCATATGACAATAAAGCTGCCGAACCTATTTTTGTTGAGGTTCGGTATGATTTTATTCAGAAGTTTTCCAGAAGACTTATTCAAAATCCTGATAAGCGTATAATGATTGGTATTACCGGAGAATCTGCATCTGGTAAATCAACTATTTGTAAAGAAATACAAAATGTAATTAAACGTTTTAATATGCCTGTAACTATCTTAACTACAGACAATTACTTCAATGATATTTCAGAATTAATTAAGGAATATGGTACTTTTGATAATTTGAGAGATAATGGCTATGATGTTGATTCACCAAACAGCTTTCAATTAGATGTTTTAAAAGAAGATTTAGAAAAAATTTCTCTTGGTGAAGATGTTTATTCTCCTGAATATTTATTAAACGGTACAGGAGTATCTGTTCCTAAGTCAAAATTCGTTCCATCAAATAAAATTGTTGTTGTAGAAGGTATGGCGTCAATGTTTGGTGATAACAAGGATATTTTTGATATAAAAGTATATGTTGAAACAGATTTGGAATTACGTAAAGAGCGTTTTATGACAAGAGCTTATACAGAGCGTAACCAAGATTTAGAGAATGCTAAAAAACACTGGGAATATATTCTTGGTGCGGGCGAAAAGTATGTAAAGCCTTTTAGAGCTGATGCAGATATTATTATTAATGGTGATACAAATTTAGCTTATTTCTCTCAAATTTTAGAATATATCCACACAATTACAAATAATTTTGAAGCTTAGTGTTGCAAATATAGGGGTACTAAAGGAGGATTATGGGACAAAACCTGTGTATAAATCCTGTAAATTTTAGAGCTAAAGAACATTATTTATCAACTAAATCACAAAAGAATTTAGAATCATTGTTGACTAAGATGAACTCTGATATTGGCTTTATCAATGCCGGAAGTTGCTTTGGAGCATTTGTTCCTGATTGTGTTCGTTTAAAACATAAAAATGCTCATTTTTTAGACAAGAGAAATTATGTAACCCCAGTAAAACCAGAGTTTCAATTAGAAAATGAATCATTACTTATAATTGGCAAAACAGAGTTAAAATTTGATAATAAAAGTGGCAAAATCAATGCTACTAATAAATCTTTCTTTATGCCTTGGAGCTTGTTGCAACACAAAATTGATAAAATATTAACAAGTTTTAGTGAAAATTATAATAATACAAAAATTGTATCTAAGCATTTCAAAAAAATAATTGGCAGCTTCATTAATGGTGATTAGAGATATTCTTTGCCAAATATTTTGCAAGCCCTTCGCCCATAGAAAAACAAGAAGGGATTATCCTAAGCGCTGCTTGTGATTCAAAGTCAGCAGATATACATCTTCCAACAACAAAAAGCTTGTCATTTACTATAAGTGATTCTATTGGTAATTGATATTCTTGATAAACTTTTTCTAGTTTAGAAGAATTTTTTTTGTCCGAATGAATATCGATTGGATAATTCGATATTACAACCGGATTTTCAAACTTTTTGCCACTTCTCAAATCATTTTGCGTGTAAACATATTTACCCTTAACACGGTTTGAAACACGTATGCCAAGAGTGTTTGCGATAGATGATATGTAAGCATTTTCAAAACCTTTTAGATATTTCTTACAGAAATTAGATAATCTTAAAATGCTCTGACGCCCTTCTATATAAGCGTTTGAGCTTATATTTACTAAGCGAGGACAGTTAAACGCAATGGAATCGACAGTTCCAGCGACTGAAAATAGCTGAAAATAGTTAGAATCATCCTCTGTAATGACTTCATCCTTGATGGCAGCTTTAAACAAAGGCTCTAATGCCCATTTTACAGCACCATTATCCCAAGTATAAGCTGTTGATAAATAAGTCTTGCCATCTACTATACAGCTGGTAGTTACATTTCTATTTTTGTCAAATTTCATTATCCAATCAGAAAATTCTTTTACATCAATTCCTGACATTATAAATCTTAAATTAATTGGCTGTGATTTTTTTTCTAAAAAATCACAATTTAATTTTTCACAAATTTTTGCATCGCCTGTTGCATCTACAAGATATCTCGTTTCGATTGATGATAATAATTCTTTATAAGTGAAACAATTGTTATCATCTTCTACCGTAACGATATATGACGATAAATTTTCTTTTATTTTCTTTATACTAGCGTTAAATAAAATATCAACTCCAACGGATGTTAACATCTCATCCAAAACAATTTTTGTTAATTCCGGATTAAACCATCCTTTATTCCCGTCAGAATATGTTATAGCTCCACCGAGTACATGGAGTTTTTCATACAATATATCAAAAAAATCAGTATTTATAGCATTATCAGAAGTTTTCATAGCCGGAATAACAAGAGCTGAAGTGATTGAACCACCAAGAAATGTGTTTTTTTCAATTATCAGAACCTTTAAGCCTAATTTAGCAGCTGTGTAAGCGCAAGAACAACCGGCAGTACCACCACCGACAACAATAATATCGTATTTATTCATCATTTCTTAAACTCCTGATTTTCATATATTTTGAAGATGACATCAAATCACTATGCCTAAATTCATATTCTCTAAGCTCAATTATATCTTTGCTATCAAAAGATAAATTTGGATCGTGATACGGTATTCCGGCTTTTGTATTACATAAACCAATATCATATGTACTTAGCGGATTTTTAATTTTAGATTTGTCCTTCGATGCTATTGTACCAATTACTTTATTAGTTTTATTATCTATAATTTTTCCAACATAAAACTTATTTTCTAATAATGTATTTCTGACCTGAGCTGAATTAGAATAAGTTAAAAGCAAGCCGGATGGCGATATGCGTTTGTATAATTCGGCAATGAATTCGATAGACCAAAGCTGCGGCGCTTTTGTATATGTAAAAGCGTCCAGGAATATTAAATCGTATTCGTTATTTAAGCTCAAAATGGTCTTGCGAGCATCTTTTATGTGGAAATTCACGTTAAAAAGGCTCTGAGCTGTCTTAAATTTAACCTTTTTATACCGTTTCGATAAATGGTTATAATATATATTATGTAAGAAGGTTGATAAACTATACTTAGATGACTTATTATACCCCCAAAATTGATTAAACTTTGCATAATTTAAGCAAGATTTATCAAAATATCTTCGATTTTTCTTATTAGTTAATATTTTTTTAAGCTCTTTATTCATGTATCGAAGTTTTTCTACTTCTTCTTTTGAATCACCATTTTCATTGTGTTCATTTTCTAACTTTTTATAATATTCGTACAAACTATTTAACAATATATAATTTACATAAGGGTTAATTTTGTATTCTTTTTCAATATGCATACTCTTAAACTTGAGTTCTAGTAGTTCAGTAATTTCTTTCCTATTCTTAGGATAAAAACTTGATGCTACTTTTACAAAAAGTTTTTCTAAAGAAGAATACGTATCAAAACAAGATAAAATATTTGGAACTAAACTTTCGTAAATTTCTTCCGGAGTTTTTAGTGTTTTGAAAAATGGCGATAATTTTACAAGTTCTTCATTGATATCTAAACAGTCAATGAGAATGCTTTTATTACCATCTATCGTGTCGTTATATACTAATAATTCAATATTTTGTTTTGTGAATTTTTTGATACCTATCGAAACGATATTGTAGCATTTTGTAAATATTTTTTTGAAAATTTTTTTTATAAAATTTTCTTTTTTTCTTTTTAAATTATTAATGATAAAACTCATCAAAGCTTTTGTATTGTATCCAATTCCATAACAGATATCTAAAACCTTCAATTCGTTTATATTATCTATTTCAATATTGGCGGGTAATATAAATTTTTCCCATGCTTCAGTTAGTGCACCAAATTTCGAATGATACACATCTTTATCAGCATAAGAATATAGCCCTACTGAGCCATCTTCAGTAAAATACGGTTCATAATCCCTCATAGCCTTTATTATACCTCAAAATGACTTTTTTGACTTTTTTGTTAATAAAAGTATATAATATATATAAGAAGTAATAAGACTTTCTCGTAATAACACTGTATATTATCAAGAGTGCTACGTCATTGCGAGCGAGAGCGAAGCAATCCAATGATATCTTACAATTTATTACTCTAAGAATAGGGGATTGAAATATGAAAAAAATAGCTGGATTACTAGTTATACTTGCTTTATCGGCGCAAATAACATTAGCCAAAACTTATCAACCTGTACCTTCCAATGTTAAAGTGCCTGCAAAATATACTCAAGAATATATAGACAGCATTTCAGAAGAGTACAAAGATGTTTCTGATGAACAAATTTTTCATGTTGCTTTGGATATGCTCAAAGGAACATCCGGAGATTTTTCAAGAAAAGCAATATTAGGTTATAACGTAACACAATATCCGGTTAAAATTATGTTTAAAGATTTATCTGAAATAAATGAAGCCTACGCTACATTTGACGCTATTGGCTGGAAAAAAAGAGGACATTTATATATCTACATAAATCCTAAACATGAATACGCTCCTCCAGGAGCTTTAGCTGCTCTTTTATCGCATGAAGCTATTCACCAAGACGAATATAATTCTTTGAGCGAAGAAACTTACGCTTGGACAATGGAAGCAGTAGTTTGGGCTGAAATATTAAAAAAATATCCGGAATCTAATAACTTGGAATCAGCACTTGTAACTCGTGAAAATATCTTAAAACAGTTACTTGAAAAAGGAAATTATACTAATAAATACATCAAAAAAACTGTTTTTGCGAATGACGGCTATAAAAATTTACCGTTAACTTCTCCCGGATTTAATAATCAATAAATAAATTATAATAATCATGTTCTATATTCTTTTGTCTATTGATTAAGCATTATCCTTGATGTTAAATTATGATATGAGTAAAAAACAAGTATTAATATTTATAATGTCCGTTTTGATATTGGTAGTATTTAACAAGGTTTTCTTGTCAACATTTACCAAAACTAATGATTTTTTCACTAAACAATCAATGATTAATAGTGAAGAAGTTGCTCCGCAAAAGCTGTTTGACAGAACTTGGAGAATTATTAGTAAAGAGTACTATGAGCCAACACTAAATCATCAGAATTGGGCAAGATGGAAATATCATTATCAAGGCAAGATAAAAACAGATGAAGATGCAAGAGTGGCTATAGACACAATGATTGCCAGTCTAAATGAACCTTATACAAGATTTATGACAAAAAAAGACTATGAAGATTTAACAACTTCAATTACTTCAAAAATCTATGGTATCGGTGTAAATATTTATTCTAACGCAGGAAAAATTGAAATTTTCAATGTTATGCCGGCAACTCCGGCTGATTTTGCTCAGCTGAAGCAGGGCGATATAATTACTGCTGTAAATGGCAAAGATACTAATGGAATGAACGTTTCTGAAGTAGCTTCTCTTGTTAGAGGTCCGGAAAATAGTGTCGTTGAATTAACTATTTTGAGAAATAATAAGAAAATCACCAAGAAAATAAAACGTAAAGAAATCAAAATCAAAACTGTAAGAAGCTCTATCGTTGATAATCATATTGGCTATATACAGATTTTAAGTTTCATGAGCGGTTCTACGCCTAATGAATTTGTAGACGCTCTTAATAATACAAAAAATACTGACTCCTTAATTCTTGATTTGAGAGGTAATACAGGTGGTTTATTAGATAATGCAGTATTTATTGCTGATATTTTCTTACAAAAAGGTACTATTGTCGACATTATTTATAGAAATGGATACAAAAAATCTATCAGAGCTCAAGATGGAATTCAACCTATAGATAAGCCCGTTGTCGTGCTTGTTAACGGCGCAAGTGCTAGTGCTAGTGAAATACTTTCCGGAGCCCTAAAAGACTACCACAGAGCAACTTTAGTAGGGAAGAAAACTTTTGGAAAAGGACTTGTTCAAAAAGTTGTCCCTTTACCTAACCAAACCGGTGTAAATATTACTATAGCCAGATATTTAACTCCAAATGGAACTGATATCAATAAATTAGGAATCAAGCCTGACGTTGAAATAGGCAATGATTATGAAACAATTACAAATAATAAAAATGATGTACAGTTGGAAAAAGCGAAAGATATATTAAATGATAAAAACAGAACTAGAAGCCTTAAAAAATAAAGGACAACTTAGACGTATTCCTAATATAGAAAATAAAACAGACGGTAAAATAGTTATAGATGGAGTGGAATACATAAATTTTGCTTCTAATGACTACTTAGGAATAAGTACAAAACGTGATTTAGAAAAAGAATTTTTAGAGAACACGACAAGTTTGCTGTCATCGGCTTCGGCACGTTTACTTAGTGGAAGTTCTATTGAATATAAAGAATTAGAAAAAACAGTTGCGAGTATTTTTAATAAAGACGCTGCACTAATCTTTAATACGGGGTATCAATGTAATTTAGGGGTAATCTCAGCTTTAATAAGAAAAGGCGATGTTGTTTTTTCTGATAAACTTAACCATGCAAGTATTATTGATGGAATGCAACTTTCACAGGGTGAATTCTTTAGATACAAGCATTTTGATTACGATAATCTGGAAAAACTTTTACAAACAAAACGTGATAAATACAAACGTGCAATAATCGTTTCTGAATCGGTTTTTAGTATGGATGGCGATGTTGCAGATATTGATAGGTTGATAGAATTAAAAAATAAATACAACTGTTTATTAATGATTGATGAAGCACATGCATTTTGTTGTTATGGAAAAACTCTGGCGGGAGCTTCTTACAATAAAGATGTCGACATTATAACAGCAACTTTTGGGAAGGCTGTAGGCTCTTTTGGAGCTTTTTGTGTATCATCAAATGATATTATTACGTATTTAATTAATAAAGCACGTTCGTTTATATTCTCGACCTCTATTCCACCGCTTAATATAGCTTGGTCTAATTGGTTACTTACAGAAAAACGTGATTATTTAATTAATCAAAAAGAAAAGTTAGAAAACCTTACTCATGATGTGCATTTATTATTGAAAAAACGTGGAATAGAAACAGTTTCAGACTCTCATATCATTCCGATTATTATTGGTTCAAATGAAGATACTCTTAAAGTCTCAGAAAAACTTAAATCTTTAGGGTATTATATACCTGCAATTCGCCCTCCAACCGTTCCGGAAGGAACTTCAAGATTAAGAATTTCCTTGACTTCTGATTGTCATTTGAACGATTTTGAAAGAGTTTTAGATAATATATAGGTTTATTATATTTATGAAAAAATCATCTAAAGAATTAATTATTTATACAATTTTAGGAATTATTGCTTCAATTGTTCTTTACCATCTCGCAGGGCAGCCATATACAATGGCAACAACTAGAATAAATGGATTAGCTACTGCCGGCATATTTATTTGTCCATTTATAGGCTTAATTTACTGGATTTTTTCTCGCCAATTAGATGAATAGTTATTGTCGTTGTAGGTTAGGCAATGTCTGACAGAAACTACTTACACGAACAAAAAAGCTCTTTTGTTTTTAATCTAATTTCTTTATCAACTTCAAAAATCTCGTCTAATGTAGGATTTTGGATAACTTTATGTGTATCCATCATTTTTTCTACTGCTGTAATTATGTCATTCAATTTAATTTTGCCATCCAAAAACTCAAAAACAGCTTCTTCATTAGCCGCATTAAGGCAAGCTGTAGCAGTACCCCCCACTTTTCCTGCATTATAAGCCAAATTTAATGCTCTAAATTTTTCATAATCCGGTTTCTCAAAATCAAGCCTTGCAATTTCAGAAAAACTAAAACTTTTAGACTTAATTCCCTCAAAACGTTCCGGATAAGTTATAGCATATTGAATAGGAATATGCATACTAGGCAACCCTAATTGTGCAATTACACTTCCGTCAACGTACTCAATTGCAGAATGTACAATACTTTGAGGATGCACAACAACTTCAATATCCTCGTAATCCATACTAAATAAATGGTGTGCCTCAATGACTTCCAAACCTTTATTCATCAAGGTTGCACTATCGACTGTAATTTTTTTCCCCATATTCCAACGAGGATGTGCCAGTGCTTGTGCAACAGTAGCGTTTGCCATATCTTCTGTTGTTTTTCTTAAAAATGGCCCGCCTGAAGCTGTGATAATTAATTTTGAAACATCTGCAATGTTTTTTATACATTGATGAATTGCACAATGTTCACTATCAACAGGAATAATTTTAACTCCGTATTTTTTAGCCAAAGGCATCACAATATCACCTGCCATAACAAGTGTTTCTTTGTTCGCTAAAGCAATATCAATACCGTTTTTAATAGCAGTAATAGTAGGTCTTAAGCCTATTTTACCGGATACAGCTACCAAAATTATATCATTTTCTTTATTAGAGCAAATTTCTTCCATGCTAAGTGGTTCTGCACCCTCAATTGAAGAAATATCAGAAGCATAAGCATATTTAGGTTTGAATTTCTTAATTTGCTCGTTTAATAAATCAATGTTCCCACCGGCTGCTAAAGCTATAATTTCAAACTTATCACCAAGTTTTTCGATAACTTCTAAGGCTTGTCTGCCGATTGAACCTGTTGAACCTAATATACTTATTTTTCTTTTCATATTACCTACCTTAATTCTCTCACATAAGAAAAATATTCATTATTTTTGTATTTTTCAGAATTTTTTATTATCTCATCTTTAGTAAGATATCCCATTCTCCAAGCAATTTCTTCTAAACAAGCAATTTTAATTCCTTGATTTTCTTCAATTGTTTGAATATACTGTCCGGCTTGCATTAAAGAACGATGTGTTCCGGTATCTAGCCAAGCAAAACCACGTCCGAATAATTCGACATTTAATTTTGATTTTTCCAGATAAATTCTATTCAAATCAGTTATTTCTAACTCTCCACGAGCAGATGGTTTTAGATTTTTTGCATAATTAACAACTTTATTATCATAAAAATATAAACCTGTTACAGCATAATTTGATTTTGGTTTTTGCGGTTTTTCTTCTATAGATAAAGCTTTTCCTTTATCATCGAATTCTACAACACCAAATCTTTCCGGATCTTTTACCATATATCCAAAAACTGTTGCGAACCCTTCATCTGCTGATTTTACCGCCTTATGTAGCATTTGGGAGAAACTTTGGCCATAAAATATATTATCACCCAAAACAAGTGCAACAGAATCCTGCCCAATAAATTCTTCACCTAATATAAAAGCTTGTGCAAGCCCATCCGGACTAGGTTGAACTTTGTACGAGAACTTTACTCCAAATTGTGAGCCATCACCCAATAATTTTTCAAAATTTTGTAAATCATGCGGAGTTGATATAATTAAAATTTCTCTAATCCCTGCAAGCATTAATACAGAAATCGGATAATAAATCATCGGTTTATCATAAACCGGTAATAATTGTTTAGACACAACCATTGTGCTAGGAAACAATCGTGTACCGCTTCCGCCTGCAAGAACTATACCTTTCATTATTCACACCTCAAATCTAAATAATCTTTTAACGCAAACTGCCAATTGCGACAGATACCTTCATTCTCCATTATACTGAATGCTGGACGTTTAGCTGCACGAGGAAATTCGTCTGTTGTACATGGTTTTAAATTAACTTCTAAACCAGAAAGTTTAAATATTTCTTTAGCGAAACCATACCAACTTGTATGCCCACTTCCACAAACATGATAAGTACCATAAGGTTTTGAATCTAAAAGTTTCAAAATTCCGTTAGCTAATTCAACTGTCCAAGTAGGACATCCGATTTGATCGTCTACAACTTTAAGTTCTTCTTTATCTTTTAGTGATAACATTGTTTCTACAAAGTTTTTGCCATGATGTCCATATAACCAGCTGGTTCTTGCTATATAATGCTTTTCGCAAAAACTTCTTACAGCTTCTTCACCTTCATACTTTGTCATACCATAATTATTAATCGGATTTGGCTTGTCTTGTGGAGTATAAGGAGAATCCTTTGTTCCATCAAAAACGTAGTCAGTCGAAATATAAACCATAGTTATACCGAGTTTTCCACAAGCATCAGCAATATTTTCGGTACCTGTTACATTGATTAATTCAGCGGTCTTTAAATCCTCTTCTGCTTTATCAACATTTGTATAAGCGGCACAATGTATAACAACTTCCGGCATTTTATCTTTTAAAACTTGATTTACTTGTTCTGCGTTTGTAATATCAAGTGTATCAACGTCTGTTTCAATGACTTCATAACCGGCATCTTCTAATATTGGACATAAGTCTTGTCCAAGCATTCCCTTCGCACCGGTAACGAGTAGAGGCATAGATGCATTGAGGCTTTGATGCTTAGCAGATTCATTTATATTATCTCTATTCATTTTATCATTTATCCTTTTATTAATTTAGAGCGTAAAGAATTTAGCATTTTCTTTAGATTTGTAATTCTTTCATCAATTTGATCAACTTGTTTAATATACCCCAATCTTTTGGCTAATTCAATTACAACTTCGACTTCTGTTAAAGAGCCAATAGCAATATTTACAAAATGACCAAAGTCTTTTACAGATGCTCTTGCTTTCCCTTCTGCTATATTTAATGGCACAGAAACAATTGCTCTTTTAATTTGAGATTTTAAATTATACTCCTCACTTTTAGGAAATTTTTCTGCAAGGTCATAAATTTCAAGAACTAAATCCATAGACATTTGCCAAACTTTTAAATCTTTATACATGCAATGCCTCTAAGCCTCTACGCATCTATTCCTCAAATGTTCTATCCATTCTTGATTATTCAAGTACCAATCAATTGTCATTTTGATACCTTGTTCGAATGTTACAGAAGGTTCCCAGCCAAGTTCTGATGTAATCTTATCATTAGAGATAGCATATCTTCTATCATGTCCAAGTCTATCTTGCACATATTCAATAGAACTTTCATCTTTTCCCATTGCATCTAAGATTAAGCGAGTAAT
Source organism: uncultured bacterium (assembly GCA_900549855.1). Classification (GTDB taxonomy): domain Bacteria; phylum Cyanobacteriota; class Vampirovibrionia; order Gastranaerophilales; family Gastranaerophilaceae; genus CAG-196. Next base: position 18,700 of record URPS01000003.1, read on the forward strand.
TTCCATGTTAGTTTTTTCATTATGACCACCAACATTATAAACTTCACCAATTTTACCTTTATGTAACACTGTATCTATAGCAGCACAATGGTCATAAACGTATAACCAATCACGAACATTCAAGCCATCACCGTAAACAGGTACTTTTTCACCATTTAATAATCTGGAAATAAAGAATGGTATCAATTTTTCAGGATATTGATAAGGTCCGTAATTATTAGAACATCTGGTTGTTAAGACTGGTAATTTATATGTTTCATAAAAAGCTCTAACCAACATATCTGCACTTGCTTTGCTTGCTGAATAAGGACTATTCGGAGCAAGCGGAGTTGTTTCATAAAAATATCCTGTTTTACCTAATGTTCCGTAAACTTCGTCTGTAGAAACTTGTAAATAACGTTCTATGCCGATTTCTTTTGCTGATTGTAACAAATTCAACGTACCTTGAACATTTGTTTCTATAAACACTTCCGGATGTTTAATAGAATTGTCAACGTGTGATTCTGCTGCAAAGTTAACTATACAATCAACTTCTGATACAAGTTCTCTCACAAGTTTTCTGTCACAAATATTACCATGTACAAATCTATAGTTTGGATTGTTTTCAACATCTTTAAGGTTTTCTAAATTCCCGCAATATGTCAATGCGTCAATATTTATTACCTGATAATCCGGATATTTATTTAATATGTGTCTTACAAAACAGCTTCCTATAAAACCTGCGCCACCGGTTACTAATAATTTCATCTATATCTCCTTTAAAGTAGGTTGTTTCATATCTTTTTCAGAAAGTATTGGTTCAAAATCTATTTCCCAATCTATATTAATATCTTTATCACACCACAAAACGCCTCTATCTGCTTGTGGAGCATATTCTCCTGATGCTTTGTAAATAAGTTCAGCCTCATCTGAAAGCACTACAAAACCATGTGCAAAACCTTCGGGAATAAATAACATGTGCTTATTATCTTCAGTTAACTCTACTTTTACATATTGTCCGAAAGTTTTTGAACCTTTTCTGATATCTACCGCTACATCATAAATGCGACCTCTGGCGCAACGCACAAGCTTTGCTTGCCCAAAAGGTGCTTCTTGATAATGCAGACCTCTCAAAACACCTTTTCTAGAACGAGAATGGTTATCTTGATTAAATTCTACAGTTATCCCATTCGCAAAAAAATCTGATTTTTTATATGTTTCCATAAAAAAACCACGATTATCACCAAAAACTTTTGGTTTTACTAGTATTACATCCTCAATTTTTTGTTTTTCAAATTCAAACGGCATATTCATACACTCCTTGAAAGTATTATAACATAAAGAAAATATTAAAATGAAGATGAATAAATTTATAAAGAATCAGTATCCACCCTCATCAGGGCTCCGCCCAGCTTCTCCCCTCAAGGGCGAAGCGTGAAACGCGCTATATCATTTGTTCAAATTATTCCATAAATCTAACAAAACATTATCAATATTATTAAAAACATCTTTGTTAAAATATCTTAGAACCCTAAAACCTCTTGATTGTAAATATACTGTTCTAGTTTTGTCATATTCTAAACTTTCATCTGTTAAATGTTCTCTTCCATCTAATTCAACAATTAAATTCTTTTCATAACAAACAAAATCAACAATATAATTCCCTATTTGAACTTGGCGCCTGAATTTATAATTACTAAATCTTCTCGCTCTTATTTTGTGCCAAAATATTTATTCAGGTAATGTTTGATTTTTTCGTAAATCTTTTACAAGCTTTTTAAGATTTTTCATAGTCCTAGTATAACATGAGTTAGCGCATTTCATGCTTCGCCCTTGAGGGGAGAAGCTGGGCGGAGCCCTGATGAGGGTGGATATAGATTAAAAAAGACAAAAAAAATTTGCGCTTGGTGTGATTCGGTATAAAGCACGACCTATCTCTCAAAAAGGGGACTCTCTAGCTGGTGATATATAATAATGCTTGCGCTGATACTCTAAAAAAAGACAAAAAAATTTGCGCTTGGCGCGATTCGAACGCGCGACCTATCCCTTAAAAGGGGAGTGCTCTACCTGCTGAGCTACAAGCGCAAATTATTTAAAATTCACTATTTATTTTTCAATTAAACCTTTATACTTCGGCTGTGGTATCAACCACAAGATTTATGATATCAGGAACAAAATTTACTGTCAAGCATTTTGTTTTTATTTGATATTTCTTCAATTATTTCAGCTATTTCAGGAGATATGTCTGACGCTTCGCTTATATTATTTCTTATCATTTTTGCAAAATCAGCTTTCTTAAATTCATGCAAACCTTTAGTTTTAAAAATATATTCTAAGTTTTTAACTTCAGGAAGTGAATCATCCAAATCTGCATCACTAATAGAAGAAAAATTTTCTAAATGGTTATTTATAGCCTTTATTATTAATGATTTCGGAAGCATGTCCTCAAATTCACCACATGCTACTAAATGTATTTTATCAATATCACGCAAACGTGGTTGAATCTGTTTGATATTTTCTTCAGCATCTCTATCCAAAAGTAAGAAAATAGGTAGCTTTACTTCTTCAATAAGCATGTAGTACATTTTTACAACCTGATTTTTGCCGCCTGCGCCTATAACTTGAATACCTTTTTGATAAAAATCATAGCCTAAGAATTTTGAAAATGCCGGTAATAATATTTCTTCCGTCAGACCTTCCACAAGAATAATTTTTTCAATTGGGTATTTTAAATAATGCAGCTCACGATTAGCTACCAAATCAGATGCTTGTTCTAACGACTTTAGCCACTGTAAATTTATTGGACTCGTAGAATCTATATATTTCAAAGCAGATTTATAATAAAGTTGATTATTCACAAGCTCCTTGGTTTCATCTTCCAAATTAAATACAGAATTTTCATAATCGTATATCTTTTTATTAATAGAAAAATCGTTTGTCACATCAAGCGAACTATTAAAAATTTCTACAGCAATATTTTTAATTTCAGAAAACGGCAAATTCAATAATTCATTTTTTTTTAATTTTGGTTCAATCATGTTATTTAGAATAATATCCGTAAACACACGTAGATATTTTTCTTTTGAATACTTAAATCTTGTCAGTCTATCCATAGATATCAAGATTTGTTCTTTTGTTAAATTTTTGAACTTCAAATTTTACCTTTCATATAAATTCCGAAACATTACTTTATCTCTATTTTATTATCTATAAAAGATTATTTCAAAATAATTCTTGTAAATTTTTGTAAATCTTTATACGTAAAAAAACATGTAAAGATTTGTAACAATATCTTCAAAAATGTGAAATTCTTGATAAGAACTATACTTTATATATATAAGAGTATAAATCATACGGAGACGGTATAAAAAATGGCTTTCTTGTTATTACTACATGAAAAAATGAGGTTGAAACGTCAAGTAAACAAACTGACGTTGAAACAAACTCAATACGGCAGCCGACTTGACCGTATGACTAAAAACATTGCTCGGGTACAGAAGATGTATTCAAGCAAACAATCTCAAATACAAAATCAAGCGCGTATGTTACAAAGTGCATTCACTGCACAATTACAAAATGCATGGGGATTAGGAGCACAAAATCAGATGTTCAATCCTATGTATGGTGGTGTAACTACATTTGTAGCTAATCAAATTGGTTCATTGTTATCAGGTGGAGTTCCAACCGGAGAAAAAGACAGTAATGGTAAACAAGTTACATATTCTCCAGGAGAAGCAAAATCTCAACAAATGATGAACGAGTATATGTCTGGCACTTTGAAACAGGCTACGAATGAAGATGGTACAGCTATAAAAGGCAAATATGGTGCTAACGGCGACATTGATGAAAAAGACTACAAAGCCTTCATGATGGCATTGAATCAAGCTAACACAAATCAATCAAATGCACAAATGATGTGCCAACAGATAAGCAGTACTTACCAACAAAACATTTCAGTTTGGACAGAAGCACAAATGGCTCAGTTAAATGCGGAACAAGATGCAGCATTGGCTCCATTAGAAGCAGAACAAACAGATATGGAACTAGAAAAGGAATCTATAGAAACTCAATTAGCATACGCAAAAGAAAGACTACAAACAATAGAACAAGCTTGCAGCGAAGGAATCAAGGATTCCGCTCCAAAATTCGGCTTAGGTTAATAATCATTATTATGATAATTGATTCCGCCTGCTCCACAAGAGCAGGCGTTGCTGTATATATAACAAGTTAAAAAGTGTGATAATAACTGGTAGTGTAACTACGGGTTTGGCGCATCCCCTCTCCTCGGGGGAGGGCTAGGGTGGGGGCTTATCTAATCATTACAAGCCCCAAACTCACGCAACCAAACCTTATAAACACCATCAACATTTTTATCAAAATCACTATTCCAAAATCTTATAACTGTATACCCACGAGAGTTTAAAAAATTCTATTCGTTTTTATATTAAGCCCTTGCGGGATAGCCCCCACCCTTTACACTATACTTACTAGCCAGTAGTAGACAATACAAATTTGTAAGTAAAGCATAAAACTCCCCCGAGGAGAGGGGACGTGCGCCTCGTTTTCTGAGATTAGTACTATAATTATTCTATTTATTCCATCAATTACCAGTTTAATATTTTTATGCTATCATACCCTAGAGAGGGATATATGGCGCTAATTGATTCTGATAAAATTCTGCAACTCATACCGGCTATGCTAAATAAAGAGCTTAGTAGTGACGGGAAAACGATATTTAGAGCTTTAGAAAAAGTTCTTATTTTTGATGAATGTTTCATCTATTTTGCAAATCCTGAAAGTTTGCAACTAAAATATTCTTACAAAAAACACAACAATTACGAACAGGATACCTGTTTTGAGATAGATAATGACCTTAAAAAATTAGTTTTTGCCAACAATAGCAATATTCTTGATGACAATTCCGAGCTTATACAAGCGGTTAAACTTCAAGGAAGCAGGCAAAAATCATACCTACTCTCAAAAATTTCTATAAAATCTACTGTTTTTGGGATAATTCTACTTTCTAAAAGAGAAGAAAACTACTACAGACAAGAGGATTTAAACGCTTTGGATGTTATAGCGTCTATTTTATCCTATAAGTTGAAAGATTTAGAACTATCCAATGTTTTTAGAATGCAGCTAAGAGCGTTAAAAGACGGAATTTTAGAAAAGAATAATGCTTATAAAACTATAAAAGAACAAAATGAAAAGATTTTAGAAGCAGATAAAGTAAAAAACGAATTTCTTGCGAATATTTCGCACGAATTAAGAACTCCGCTGAATTCGATTCTTGGTTTTTCTGATATATTGAGTACGCAGCTTTACGGAAATTTGAATTCTAAGCAAGAAGAGTACATCAATGATATCAAGGTATCCGCTACGCATCTTCTGGGCATGATTAACGAAGTTTTGGATATGTCAAAAATTGAAGCTAATGCTATGAAGATTGTAAAAAGTGCGTTTTGGATATCTAGAGCAGTTAATGAAGTTTGCAACATTCTAAAGCCACTGGCTTTAAAAAAGAATATCAACCTTAATCTTAATATGAAAGTGGATTTTGAAGTTTTTGCCGACTATCAAAAAATACAACAAATATTATATAATCTTGTCAGCAATGCAATAAAATATTCTCCTGAAAATGATAATGTCGAGATAAAAATTGAGGCTTTTGATGAGTTTTACAGAATTTCTATCCACGATAATGGAATCGGGATTGACAAAAAGTACCATGGCAAGATTTTTGCTAAGTTTGTTCAACTGGATAGTGCTTATACAAAAAAAGAAAGCTCTACGGGGCTTGGATTAACAATCACAAAAGAACTGGTGGAATTGCACGAAGGCAAAATCTCGTTAATCAGCGAAGTTAACAATGGGTCAACATTTATTGTGGAAATACCGTTTTAATAAGGTAAGTAATTAAGTGCCATTATTATAAGAAAAACCTTCAAGAAAGAAGACTGGATTGCTTCGCTCCCGCTCGCAATGACGTTTTCACCCATTATCCTTCAAATCACTATCAAAATAACCGACTATAAATTTAAATGTATTCAATGCGGTATCAATATTCATTGTACGAGGTTTATTTGCATGCTTTTCTTTAACAGTAATTGTATTGTCTTCCAAGTTTACATTCTCAATAACATACACATGCCAAGTTCTGCTATCAAGCATTTTTACACCCGTTCCAATTACAAAGCTATATTTTTTCTCTTCTTCCATTTGTTTAAAGAGTTTCATAACCTCATCTTTATATCCTGACAAATCAATATTATAATCCGTTTCTGCAATAATTCTAGGTTTTTTACCTGTTAATATTTTCATGAAATGTGAAGGCAAATTATTCTCAAAAGAATAAGTCTTAAAACTGTCTGTGAATCTGCAAATCCAAGGTTTTGCTTTATATTTATCTTCATATTCAGCGACAGAAACATCCATGCTTCTTATAATTTCGTTAGGTTGATATTTGTATAATTTGTCATATCCTTTAACAACCGCATTTGTCGGGACTACAAACTTTTCTTTCTCTCCCATTGGGTTGTATAAATAGCAATTCATCAATTTAGGATTCTTATCATCATATTGAATGTGTTCTTTTAAAACTTTGCATCCGTTAGGCGTGTGAGATAATGTTTCCAGCGTCGTCATGAGATAGCAATCGCTAAAATGTTGTTTTGCATTCTTAAAACCATCAATATCTTTATCAGATATTGACGCACGAAAATTTGGATTTGCAGAACTTATACGACCTAACATACTTATATTAAAGTAAAAAAATGTAAATTATTGATAAATTATTGCAAAAATGTTACAATTTTAACAAAATAAGGAATTAAAATATGAAGATAATTTTGGGCTCCGACCATGGAGGATATAATTTAAAAAACATTATTATAGCTCACTTAGAACAACAAGGTATTGAAGTTGAAGATTTGGGCTGTTATTCTGAAGATTCTTGTGACTATCCGACAATTGCAAAAGCTGTTGCAGAAAAGGTTTTGCTTACAGGTTCAAGAGGAATTCTCGTTTGTGGAACAGGTATTGGCATGTCAATTTCTGCTAATAAATTCAAAGGGATAAGAGCTTCTTTATGTTCTGATACGTATTCTGCCAGAATGACAAGAAAACACAACGACTCAAATATTTTATGTTTAGGTGAAAGAGTTGTCGGACATGGACTTGCACTTGATATTGTTGACACTTGGCTTGTTACAGAATTTGAGGGTGGAAGACACAAACGAAGAGTAGATATGTTAGAATTAGGATAAAAAAATGACAGAAGAATTAACATCTTATAAATTTGCTTGTATTGTAGCAAGATTTTTGGAAGAAGGAATTGCAAAAGATATTTCTATTTTAAATATCAGCAATGTGTCTTCTTTTGCAGATTATTTTGTAATCTGTTCTGCACAAACCAGTACACAAGTAAAAGCGTTGACTGAAAACTTATCAGACAAAGTAAAATCAACATTCTCAAGACTACCAATCGGACGTGAAAATGACGTTAAAAACCGTTGGAATTTGATTGATTATGGTGATGTTGTAATCCACATTTTGCAACAAGATGAAAGAGAAGCTTACGCAATAGAAAAATTCTGGAATCATGCGTTCAGTATTCCTCAAGAAACTTGGATGAATGAATCAAAAGAATACTCAAAATACGAAAATATTGAAAGATAATAAGAAGATGGACAAAAAAGAATTAAATAAAGCAATTGAAAAAACTGTATTAAAAATGGCTCTTGAGCCTAAAAATACTGACCATTACCATGAATTGGCTAAATACTATGCAATGGATAACCAGTACGAAAAAGTTATATCAGTTTATGAGAGCTTGTTAGAAATTGACCCTAAAGATTTACAGACACTATTGAATTTAGGTAGTATTTGGTTCTATTCAAAAGAATACAAAAAAGCTTTGAAGTATTTTAACCAAGCAATGCTTGTAAATCCTAGCAACTATTTGGTTTACTATAACATGGCCAATACTTATGCAGAACTTAAGAATTTCCCGAAAGCTTTACATTTTTATAACAGAACACTTGATTTCAATGCTTCAGATCCGGAAGTTTATAACGCAATAGCACTTCTTTATCACGATTTTGAGGACTTTGTAGAAGCTAGAGCCTATTATGAAAAAGCATTGTCGCTTGACCCTGAAAATTTAACAGCATTGGTTGATTTAGGCAATGTTTGTTTTAAATTATTTGATTATAATAAAGCACTTGAATATTATTACAAAGTTTTTGCGCTTGCTCCTGATAACAAGACTGTTGCATTGTGCATAGCTAACACTTTAGCTGTTTGCAAGGACAAAGAAAAATGTTATGAATACTTTGAAAAGGCGATTGCGCTCCCCGGAGATAACTATAAAGCAAATATATGTTATGCAATTGCAAAATCAGATTTCAAAGACTATGAGGACGCTATTGAACTTTATAAACGAGCTATAAAAATCAACCCTAAAGAAGCGAACTCTTATATTTTATTAGGTAATTTGTATTCTAACGTTAAAAAATACAAAGAAGCTGAAGAACAGTATAAAGAAGCACTTAAAATCAATAAACTTGATCCAAGTATTTATGTACTTATTGCAAACGTATATTATATGAGCGGTCAAATAGAGCGTTCAATTTACTCTTATAGAGCAGCAGTAAATATGCGCCCTGAAAATGATGAGTACAAATTGGTATTCATACAAGTTTTAGACGATTTTGTAGAAGATTATAGAAAGGAAGATATCGTTGCAGCCTTCTAAACAAATATACCCGATTGAAAGATTAATTTCAGCATTATCATACTTGACTGCAGGTGGTGCAGGTTTTGTATGGTTACTTATTGCAGCTTTAATGAAAAAGCATGTAACTCCGTTTTTGTTATATCACATTTTACAATCAATTTTTCTTTCAATTTTGTATTTTTTGATTGCAACTTTTGCAGATTTAATTTATGTGATTTTATATAGAATTCCTCTAATTAATGCAATTCCTTATTTTATAAATATGCCGCTACCGTTTTTATTCGGCTTATCAATTTTGCAAGGTTTGACAACAGCAGTTATTTTATATCTGGCAATAACTGCATTTTGCGGAATTTATAGCTACATTCCTTGGGTATCAGATATTATAAATACAAATACCGGTAGAAAGTAAACTATAGCACCATTGCAAGAATCATAAGTATCATTGCACCAATTTCCATTGCGGTGGACATTCTTTGACTGAATTTATTTGAATCATATTTTGATGCAGATTTTTTAGCTTTGTTTACGCTATTTAAGCGTTTAATTCTTGTTGCTGAGTCTTCATTAGAAAATTCAGTGCCAAAAGTCTCGAATTCCATTTGGGATAATTCGTCATTCAAATTTGGATTATAAGTTTGTGCCGGACTTGCAGCTCCTGTAATTGCGTCACCATAATTAGCATATGGTCTTGTATAATTTTTCTGTCCGAAAGGCATTCCAAAACGGCTAAATCTTGTTCCGCCCAAATCATTTGAGTTTAAATCACTAGAACGATTATCTCGATATTCATTATCAAATTTTGAAGAGTCTGCAAGTGTTTCCGGCATGACTTCTGCTTTTATTCTATCCATACGAGTCGAATAATCGTCAACATCATACACTTTACCAAAAAGTTTCTTTTCAATAGTTACTATACGAGTATGAAAATCTCTGTCTTTGTGTGTTACATTAAACAATTTTTTCTCAATTTCGTCTACAATTGGGTAGTTTACAGTACTATCCGCTGCAACTTTATCTTTTTCAGCAAAACTATCTTCCGTCGGTTCTATTTCTAATCCGATAACATCAGCAGAAATATCTCCTGAAAGGCGCTTAATACGTTTATTAACATCACCTGTAGAAGCTTTACCGTAAATTGTCTTCTCTAAACGAGAAACACGATTTTGAGTGGAGTCATTCTTATAATCAAAACCATAAATTTCATTTTCGATTTTCGAAATAGTACTGACTTGCGTTGAAGTCGCTAATGTAGATGGGACTCCGAGCGCAAGATACATTAATATTAATAAAGTCGCAAGAAATTTTTTCATAGTGGCACCACCTTGTGATACCACTATAATGGGTGGAAATAATCTTCTCTATTGAACCACGTAGTACATTCTAAAAAATAAAAAACAGTCAATTTTCAGTAATCCGCTAGAGCAATTTTTCACTTGTACTTACCAAAACTCGTTAATCAATGTGGGGTATTCAACTTTACTTTAGTTTCTTAAGAGTGTATTATTAAATTATGTTACCAAAAGAATACAGACTAAAAAAAAGAAGCGCATTTAAAGCCACCTACAAGACTGGGAATACACTTTATTCCGGTGGAATTACAGCTTTTTGCGGAAGAAAAAAAGATAATGCTTACCCTACAAAAATTGGTTTTGTTGTAAGCAAAAAAATTCATAAAAGAGCTGTTAAAAGGAATCGAATAAAAAGGCTAATGCGTGAAAGTTATAGACTTGCAATAAAAAATCGTACTCTTTCAAAACAGTACATGTCCGTAATATTTGTTGCGTCTTCTAAACTTTTGGAAAAAGATTTTAAATATATTGATACACATATTAACAAATTGGCTGATAAATTATGATAGATGGAATTATCACACCAGCATTGCGTGACATTGATTATTTAGCACCAGCTGCTCCTTATCCGGTAATACCATCCGGACTTACAGTACATCAAAAATCTATTTATCGCTACTCAATACCGACAGATGAACAACCAACACTAACGATATTAAACTATATTCCGGATTATAACGGAAATTTCATCAAACCCGGACACTATGAACTTGCATTATCGAATGATAAAGAATTTATGTATCTAATAGAATCTAAAGATTTGATTGCAGTTATTCCTGTGTTTAAAATTGCAGAAAATGAACAAGAATTACGCAGATATTATGAAAAAAATAAAAATTTAGACAAAAACGACAAAAAAATAATTGCCAAACAAAAAAGAAAAGAAAAATTTCAAAAAATTATTGATGCTAAGTATGCAAAAACAGGCGCAACACCCCCAAAAGAATATGAACATATGGATGCAACAATAGAATATGTAAAAGAAGGCGGGTACTATTTAATCATGTACGAAAAAGGATTTATTAGAGCATGGGGAGCTATAAAAGCAACTGAATAAGTACTAAACACATCGATATTGAGTCAACTTTTAACTGTTACAATTTTTTAGAGAAATATTCTAACCTTGTTAATTACTAAATTTTTTTATATAATATTTCTAATACAGAGGTAATATGTCAGGGGATAAAAGAGACAATATTTTTTATATAACTCATAGTGGCGAACTTCTTATTTGGCTCGTTATAATTCTAATTATTGTTGCTGTGTCGACCATTACATATGTTTCAAATACACAAAAGGACAATGATTATAACATTTTTATGAGTGACGTTGACGGACTTATTGTTGGCTCTCCTGTAAGAATGATGGGAATAGAAGTCGGACATGTTACGAAAATTAAACCAACAAATGGAGAAGTTTACATAAAATTTCTTATTACTGATAAAAACCTTACATTACCACAAGGCACAATAGCAACTGTAGAATTCAGTGGTATGGCAGGTTCCAAGTCACTGGAGTTATACTTGCCGGATTCTAATACGTATATTGATAATAATGTTCCAATGATTACGGTAAATCCGCCAAAACGTTTGCATGACGCTGCCGGTTTATTGAATGATATGTTTGATAAGCTTAATTCAATACTGTCAAATTCTTCTTCATTTGGTAATCAAATACAAAAGATGGATTTACCTAAAGTAAACAGCAATGAACAAAATATGAATGATATTCTGAAATTTGCGGATGATATGGTCAATGAATCTAACGCTAAAGCAGAAAAATTAGGAAATGATATTAATAAATTAAGACAAAAATAGGAGTGGTTATGGAGTATAAAAATTTAAAAGTAATTTCTAATCCGATAGTAAATCAGAGTCTATGTACGATGCGCAATAAAAATACGGATACGGAAGGTGTGCGTTTAGCTGCAAGAAAACTTACCAGAATATTACTGTATGAAGCAACAAAAAACCTTCCGCAAAAGGATATTGAAATCGAAACTCCGCTTGTAAAATTTAATACTCAGACAATTGATCCTGATATTAAAATCATAATATCCCCTATTTTAAGAGCAGGTTTAATTTTTACTGACGAAGCCGTTGATATCTTACCACAAGCAGCAATTAGACATATCGGTATGTATCGTGATGAAAAAACTTTAAAACCGGTTTGGTATTATAACAAAGTTCCAATGCCTGTTGATAATCCGAACGACTATTATATCTATATTACAGACCCAATGCTAGCTACAGGTAATTCTCTTACTGAAGCCATAAAATTATACATTGATAAAGGCATTCCGGAAAAAAATATTTGCTGTATTTGTATGATATCAGCTCCACAAGGTGTAGAGGCCGTTTTATCAAAATACCCAAATATAACACTTATTGTTGCAGCAGTAGATTCTCACTTGAACGAAAGAGGATATATCGTTCCAGGCATGGGCGATGCAGGAGATAGAATTTTTAATACGTAAAATTTTGTAAATTTTTAAAATCGGAAAATACATTAATCCTATTTTTCAAATACGTATTAAAATTATTATATGGACAAATATAATAATCTTACAGAACGAGAAAAAGAAGTACTAGAGCTTATAATTCAAGGCAAAAGTAATCCGCAGATAGCAAATGAATTGATACTTTCAATTCATACTGTAAAGGCGCATCTTGAAAGCATCTACAAAAAGCTTGGTGTGCATAATAAAGTTCAAGCTGCAGTTTATACTGTTATAAATGTAAAACAAATTTTAAACTAAATAATCTACAACCTCTTTTGGAGTAGATGCTACGTAATAAAGTTCTTTTGAAGCCTCTGGTGCAAAATTCTCACTAATTATAGTATTGAAAAATTCTATTAATTTATTGTAAAACCCATTTGTATTCAACAAGACGATTGGCTTTTTGTTGTACCCTAATTGTTTTTGCACTATCATCTCAGAGATTTCTTCTAAAGTTCCAAAACCTCCGGCAAGCGCTACAACAGCATCTGATAATTCATCCATCTTGGCTTTTCTTTCCCTCATACCGCTTGTTTTATGAAATTCTACGCAATCAGAAGGATTTGCAACACCCAAGTCATAAAACTTTTGTGGCATAACACCAATTAACTTGCCACCATTATCCTTAACAGAAGAAGCGCAAGCATACATAACTCCAAGTCTTCCGCCGCCATATACAACATTAATACCTTTAGCACCAAGCATTGCACCTAATTCAGCTGCATCCTTGTAATAAATTTTGTTTAACTTATTTGAAGACGAAGCAAATACGCAAACATTTTTAATCATTAATCAAAACTCCCGCCTTGCAAATAATACGAAGAACAGCAAAGTCCGGTACCATTTTTTGAGCAATCTTGTTTTTGTTCACTTACAGGTTTTTCCTTACAAAATGGTTCAAATCTATCTGTATAAATATTAAAACCAAAAACGTCTTTTCCCCAAATATTAGGTTTTCGAGTTCCATTTATGTCATACAAAAGTACACCTACCACCCCATCTTGAGGTTTATCGAAAAATTTGTAAGCAAGAGATGAATTTGCTTGTGTTTGCATAAAATTAGAAAATCTATATGTTATGTTAGGATAAGTGCCATTCAAGAAATTAATTTTATACGCATCAACATCATTCTTCACCTGTCCAGTTATTACTTCTGCAAATGCAGTGTGTAAATCAAAGTCCTTAGAATCTTTTTGCGTATTAATCGAATAGAAAATATTAGAAAAATCAGACTGTACGTTTTTCCATCGAGAAGTATAATTTGCCTGAACAGTATCATCCATTGACAATGGAGCAACAAGAAAGGCTACTATCAAAAATATTACAAATAGTATTGAAACCTCTACAAGTGTAAACCCTCTTTTCTTCATAATAACCTTTCTTTTTAATGTTACATTTTTACAGCAATAGAATGGAGCATTTGAACAATTTCGATGTCCTGCATTTACCCCTTTACCCCCGAGCCATGTCTAAGTGCTTTTTCTCGTTTAATAATGACTCATAAATCCATTCCGGTACAAAATTTTTACCTAGAATAATTTGCCCATTCATTATATTAGGAGCATGGAAATCAGAACCACCTGTAACGATTAGCCCTAGATTTTCTGCCATAGAAGAGAAATATTCGACAATAGCCGGTGAATGTTTTCTATGATAAGCTTCAATCCCTCTTAAGCCACAGTTCATAAGTTCTTTTATCAATTTTTCAGCTATATCAATATCATATGGGTGAGCTATAACAGGAATACCACCAGCATCATAAATAACTTCAACAGCATCAAACGGAGTTACGGTTTTTCTTTCGACATACACAGGTGATGCTCTATGAATATATTTGCTATAAGCTTCCATAACATTACTTGTACCACCTGCATTTGTAATTGCTTTTGCAATATGCGGTCGACCGATACTGCCCCCTGGTGCAACCATATTCTTTACATCTTCAAAATTAATTTTAATGCCTTCTTTTTTAGCAAGTAAGTGCAAAATTTCTTTTGTTTGTTTAATACGTGCATGCTGTTGAACTTTTAACAAGTTCTTAAAATCGCTCTTATTAACATCAGGGAAATATCCCAAGATATGAACTTCATAATCTTTGTAAAGAGTATTAACCTCAATACCACGAATAATCTTGAAATCAACATCTTTAGTCTTTAGATATTCCATTGCAACATCATAAGACAAAACATTATCATGATCCGTAAGCGCAATAACTTGCAAACCTGCATCAAGCGCTAAATCTACAATTTTTTCAGGAGAAAAGACACCATCTGAATAATAGGTGTGAATATGATAATCACCTCTCATCTAAGCCTCCTTGAATTAAGGAGTGAGATATAGAATTGAGCAGTTTCTAAAAAGTTAGCCACCGTCGTGTTCACCACAAACCTCGCTTTCATTATTACTATTATCTACTGTTAAACTAATTCTTTTTATCTGTGTTGCAGAATCACCTTCAATCAGGATTTCAACACAATTAATTCGAGCAAGCGGTGTTTCAGCAATCTCATAACGTTCCGGTAAACTTGTTGCTAATCGTTTGAATGAAGTTTGAAATTCCATTCCGATTACACTTTCCTCTGCGCCACAAAATCCGGCGTCAGTGATATATGCCATTCCTTCATATATCTTTTCATCAGCAGTCTGAACGTGCGTATGAGTACCACAAAAACCTTTAATTAAAGCTTTGCTACTATTATTATACTTCTTTGCTAAAAATTTGGAAAAACAGATTTTTTCTGCAGTAGCTTCTGCATGAAAATCTATAAATACGCTGTCGATACCTTGTTCTATTAATGAATCTATTTTTTTAGTTACAACTTCCCAAGGAGAATCAATCGGCGGCATAAAAACTCTTCCAAGAGCGTTAATTACAGCAAGCTTTCTGCCGTTAATTTCAAAAACTTGACACCCTGAACCCCTCGTTCCTTCGGGATAGTTTATTGGTCTTGTTAAATTTTGCGCTTCATCAATGTATTCATAAATATCTTTCTTATCCCAAATATGATTTCCAGACGTAAAGCAATCAATTGAAGCGGATAAATCTGTGTAATTTTTCTTAGTTAAACCAAAACCATGTGATGCGTTTTCAATATTAGCGATAATAAAATCAGGTCTATTGGAGCCAAGAGAAGCAATATAAGACTTAACAGCCGTCCTCCCTTGTCTGCCCGTAATATCTCCAAAAAATAATATTCTTAAATTACCTGTATTACTACTCATATAATTTATACCTAAATAGGTAGGGGAAAGATTTCCCCTACACTGATTTACCTTTATAGGTTTACTTTGCAATTTCTGTTGTTCTGAATTCTCTTACAACAGTAACCTTAATTTGTCCCGGATAATCAAGCTCATCCTCAATTTTTTTAGCAATATCTCTTGCCAATTTTTGAGAAGCCAAATCATCAAACATTTCTGATTGAACAATAACACGAACTTCTCTGCCGGCCTGAACTGCAAATGATTGTTTTATACCTTCGTAACTGTTTACAATTTCTTCAATTTTTTGTAAACGTTTAATATAAATTTCCAATGTATCACGTCTTGCTCCTGGGCGTCCAGCTGAAATAGCATCAGCAAGTTTTACAAGAACAGCTTCAATTGTATTAGCTGTAACGTCATCGTGGTGAGCTTCAATAGCATGAATAACTTCCTGCTTTTCACCATATCTTGAAGCTAATTCTACACCAAGTTGAATATGAGTACCTTCCTGAGTTTGGTCAACCGCTTTACCTATATCATGTAAAAGTCCGGCACGCTTTGCTACATAAACATTAGCACCTAATTCTGCTGCTAACATTCCGGCTATATGCCCTACTTCAAGTGAATGCTTAAGAACATTTTGACCGTAACTTGTCCTATAGTACAATCTACCCAAGTTTTTGATAAGTTCTTTATTTAAGCCCATAATTCCCATATCAAGAGCAGCATTTTCACCCTCTTTCATAATTTTCTTTTCAACCTCTTCACGAGATTTTTCAACTGTTTCTTCAATTCTTACAGGGTGAATACGACCATCTTGAATAAGTTTTTCTAATGCAATTTTTGCAATTTCTCTTCTTACAGGGTCAAATGCTGAAAGAACAACCGCCTCTGGAGTATCATCAATAATTAAGTCTACGCCTGTTAATGTTTCTAAAGTTCTAATATTACGACCTTCACGACCTATAATACGACCTTTCATCTCATCATTTGGTAGAGATACTACAGAAACGGTAGATTCTACAACCTGTTCCATCATGCATCTCTGCATTGTAGTTGTTAAAATTTCTTTAGATTTTTCTAACGCATCTTCCCTAATTTTTGCTTCATTTTCTCTTATAAGCTGCATTTGTTCTTGAGCTAAATCGCTTTTTAATTGTTCTAGAAGCATTCTTTTTGCATCTTCTGTAGACATTCCGGCAATTCTTTCCAATTCTACAGTTTGTTTCTGTACGATTTCTGCAAGAAAGTCTTCTTTTTCAATAAGTTGGTCTTTTAATTTATCAAGCTCAACTTCTTTATCTGTTACTTCTTGGATTTTATCTTCTAATGTGTCTTCACGTTTAGAAAGCTTA
Source organism: uncultured bacterium (assembly GCA_900549855.1). Taxonomy (GTDB): domain Bacteria; phylum Cyanobacteriota; class Vampirovibrionia; order Gastranaerophilales; family Gastranaerophilaceae; genus CAG-196. The sequence goes on from URPS01000003.1 coordinate 35,827, forward strand.
TTTTCAATAGCAGCAAACTCTCTTCTACGTTCTCTTTCATCAGCATTAAGCTGTTCTCTTTCATTATGTAAAGCTTCTTTAGCTTTAATCATAGCTTCTTTTTGTAAAATTAATTCTTTTTCCGCCAAATCTTTTTTAGACTGCTCACTCTGCAATACTAAATTTTTGTACTTAACTCTCTGTACAACAATAACAGCAGCAAGTATTACCAATATTACCGCTGCAACGGCTAATAATGCAATCATTTAGCACCTTTTCCTTTTCTATTTTTTATATATACACGACGTCAGGGTACATATAACCTACCCTGCAACTATTAAACAATTTTCAATAATTTTTTCTATCGCATATATTTTCAAAAATTTTTATACTACTACTAAATTTATCATATCATATAAAGCCTGATTTGTATATAAAAATAAGGTTAAATAATGTAAAAATTATAAATAAAAATTGGGCTCGAAAATCTTCTCACCCAATTTTTACAGTTATTATATTAAGATAAAAGTTCTAACCTTTAACAACAATGTTAACAAGCTTTTTAGGAACAACGATTACCTTAACAATTTCTTTTCCTGAAGTTAATTCCTTGATTTTTTGACTAGCCAAAGCAACTTCTTTCAATTCATCGTTACCCAAGCCTTCATCAGCCTCTATTTTGTCCTTAACTTTACCGTTAACTTGAACAACAAGAGTGATTTTGCTTGCTTTTGCTAAGTCTTCATCCCATTCACACCATTTTTCATTGTGAATAGATGTTGAATTGCCAAGGTCATGCCAAATTTCTTCTGACATATGAACAGTTACAGGCGCCATCAACTTAATCAAAGAAACTACAGCAAAACTAAACACATTTTTATCTTCTTCAGTTAGTTCAGTTTTCTTATTTTTCCAATCATAAATAGCGTTTGTAAGTTCACGATATTTTGAAATTACTGTATTAAATTGGAAATCATTTGCAATATCATTAGTAACTTCTTTTATCATCATATGCACAATTCTTACCAAGTCATCATTTTCTCTTGTAAGAGGGAAGGTAATCTTGTAATCTTTTGTAACATATTCTTGATTTTCGCTAACCAATCTCCAAACTCTATTTAAGAATTTGTAGCAGCCTTCAACACCTGCATCAGACCAGTCAAAATCTCTTGCTGGAGGTGAATCAGAAAGAATAAACAATCTTGCGGTATCCGCCCCATAATTTTCAAATATTTCATCAGGATCTACAGTATTGCCCTTAGATTTAGACATCTTTGAACCATCTTTAAGAACCATACCTTGAGTTAACAAGTTTTTGAAAGGTTCATCAAAGCTCAACAATCCTAAGTCTTTAAGAGCTTTTGTAAAGAATCTTGAGTATAACAAGTGTAAAATTGCGTGCTCAATACCACCAACATATTGATCTACCGGAAGCCAATGGTCTACCAATTCTTTTGAAAATGGCAAATTTGCATTCTTAGGATCAGAATATCTCAAATAATACCAACTTGAACATACAAATGTATCCATTGTATCCAATTCTCTTCTTGCTTTACCGCCACATATTGGACAAGTTGTTTCAGCAAAAGTTTTAGAAGTGGTAATTGGTGATTTTCCAACAACTGAAAAATCAACGTCAGTTGGAAGCATTACCGGAAGATTTTCTTCTTTTTCAGGAACAATTCCGCACTTATCACAATAAACCATCGGAATTGGAGCACCCCAATATCTTTGACGTGAAATCAACCAATCTCTCAATCTGTATTGTGTCTTAAATTCACCAAAACCATTATCTACAGCTTTTTGCGTAATAGCTTTTTTAGCTTCAGTATTTTTCATACCGTTAAATTCATTAGAATTAACTAAAACACCTTCCTCTGTATAAGCCTCCGTTAGTTCATCTGGTTTTAACTCAGTATCTTTCGGAGATATAACAACTTTTAATGGTAAATTATATTTCTTAGCGAAATCAAAATCTCTGGAATCGTGAGTAGGAACAGCCATTACAGCACCTGTTCCATATTCAACAAGAGCATAATCTGCGGTCCATAATGGGAATTCTTCACCAGTAAATGGGTTGATACAGTGGGTTCCCAAAGGGACACCTGTTTTAACTCTATCAGTTGAAAGTCTTTCTATTTCTGTCATCTTACGAGCGTTTGCTCTATATTCTTCAACTTTATCTTTATTTTCTGGAGTTGTAAGTTTTTCAATATCTTTATATTCCGGTGCTACAACAAGATAAGTGATACCATGAACTGTATCCGGTCTTGTAGTGTAAACAGGCACTTCCATACCTTCGATTTCTTTTACTTTGAATCTAAAAATAGCACCTTGAGATTTACCAATCCAGTTAGCCTGCATTGTTTTAACGTTATCACCCCAACCTGGAAGTTTATCTAAGTCTTGAAGAAGTCTTTCAGCATAATCCGTAATTTTGAAAAACCATTGAGAAAGATATTTCTTTTCTACAACGCTATCACATCTCCAGCATTTGCCATCAATAACTTGCTCATTAGCAAGAACCGTACCGCATTTGTCACACCAGTTAACGGCAGCTTCTTTTTTGTATGCTAAGCCTTTTTTATATAGCTGAATAAATAGCCATTGCGTCCATTTATAATAATCAGGCTTGCAAGTTGTAACTTCTCTTTGCCAATCATAAGAAAGCCCAAGCATTTTTAATTGTTTTGTCATGTATGCGATATTTTCGTCAGTCCATTTTGCAGGATCAGCACCATGCTTCATAGCCGCATTTTCTGCAGGCAAACCAAAGCTATCCCATCCCATTGGATGAAGAACGTTAAAACCTTGCATCTTCTTAAATCTTGCTATTACGTCAGTAATCGTGTAGTTTCTAACGTGTCCCATGTGAAGTTTTCCTGATGGGTACGGAAACATTGATAACGCAAAGTATTTAGGTTTATCACTATTATCAGGAGTGTGGAAAACATTATTTTTTTCCCAATTTTCCTGCCATCTTTTTTCTATTTCTTGTGGAAAATAAGCCTCTTTCATTTATTCCTCCCTAATTATTAATGTATTTATTTTAGCATAAAATTAGGAAATTGGAAAAAGGTTATAAAAAAATTTTACGTCATTGCGAACGGAAGCGAAGCAAACCAGTCTTCAACTTGGTAGAGTAAAATTATAGTTTATAAATAGCTGGATCCTTCACACTAATCGAGTTCAGAATGACTTGACGCAAAGCTTCTATTTTAGTGTCATTATAAGGTTTATACATTCAATGGTTGATCTAATGAGCGGATTGAAACATCAACTTCATTTGGGAAAAACTGGTTCATGTGGGATACCAAATCATTTGTAGAATTCACCCAGAACACCGGTGAAGTCAAAATTCTAGCACTATATCCATTCACCGGTGGCATTTTAAACATTACAGGATCATCACCATGGTGTTTAGCTAGAATATTCTTTATTCCGCATAATTCTTCGTACTTAACATCACGTTTAAGACTCAACGTAACAATATTTGCATTATCAACTGATTTAACATTATCAATCAAAACGCTAATCTGGTCTTCACCACGATGTTGAACTTTACCTGTGATAACAACTTTGTTATCCATTACAAGAATTTCACCATACTCCAACAATCTTTTGTGAAAACAAACACAATCAACTTTACCCGTTAAATCTTCCAGCGTTATAAATCTTAAGAACTTTGATGGGTCTTTTTTAGTCGGAATTTGTCTTGTTGCAGTAATAAGTCCACAAATTGTAACTTCTGTTTCGTCTTTAAGTTCCGCAAGTTCTGCAACTCTATGTGTCATCAAGAATTGCATTTTATCACGAATAGAAAACAGTGGGTGCGACGTTACATAGAAACCTAAAAATTCTTTTTCAAAAAGTTGAATTTCTTTATCAGTATACTCAGCATCACTTCCAACAAGTTGATACTGGACATTTTCAAATTCGCTATCTCCACCTAATGAAGCAAAAAGACTCACTTGTCCCATCGCACGGTCTTTAGCTTCTTTGGAAGTTACATCTAAAATGTGCTCCATATTATCAAATAATTGTTTTCTGCTTTTTTCAATATTAGAAAAAGCTCCGGCTTTAATCAAACCTTCAAGAGATTTTTTGTTAACATATTTTGCATCTACTCGTTTACAGAAATCAAAAATATTTTTAAAATCACCATTTTCTTCTCTTTCTTTAATAATAGCTTCAACAACAGGAGCACCAACTCCTTTAATCGCAGCCATACCAAAGCGAATATTTTCACCATCCGGAGCATATTCTAAATATGATTTATTAATATCCGGTGCAAGAACTTTACTTCCTAACCTTTGAGCTTCTTCTATATAAAGCTGGGTTTGATCTTTATTGTCAGCAACACTTGATAGTAATGCTGAAAAATACTCTACAGGATAGTGCGTTTTTAAATACGCAGTTTGATAAGCTACAAATGCATACGCTGCAGAGTGCGACCTGTTGAAACAGTATGACGCAAATGCAAGAATTTGGTTGAAGAGTTTTTCTGCATCTTCTTTTTTCATATCGTGCTTTGCTGATGCAGCAATAAATTTACCTCTTTGTTCTTCCATCGTTTTAAGGTCTTTTTTACCCATCATACGACGAACTTGGTCGGCTTGACCGAGTGAATAATCAGCAAGAACTTGGAACACCTGCATGATTTGTTCCTGATAAACAATTGTTCCATACGTATCTTTTAATACAGGTTCAAGCAACGGATGAGCGTATGTAATTGCCTGCTTACCGTGTTTTCTGGCTACAAAATCATCAACCATGCCAGAACCCAACGGCCCTGGACGGAATAACGCTACAAGTGCACCTAAATCTTCAAATACGTCAGGTTTAAGACGCTTAACAAGGTTCATCATACCTTGAGATTCAAGCTGGAATACACCAATTGTTTCACCACGTACAAGCATGTCATAAGTTGGTTTATCATCAAGCGGAATATGGTTAATATCAACATCAATACCACGATATTTCTTAACCATCTTACAAGTTTTTGTAATCATGGTTAAGTTTCTTAAGCCCAAAAAGTCCATCTTTAATAGGTCAAGAACTTCGGTCGCTTCGTGTTTCGGATAACCTGTTTGTACAATACCATCTTTTGAAGGTTGAACCGGTAAAATTGTATCCAAAGGTGCGTGAGAGATAATAACCCCCGCTGCGTGAGTACCGGTACCACACTTCAAACCTTCAATGGCAACCGCCATATCAACCCAACGTTTGAAACTGATTGTTTTTCCACTTTCCGGATTCATTATCTGGTAATCTTCATCATAAAGTTTCTTAAAATCAGATTCTCCGTCCGCAGCAATGATATCTCTCAACCATTCCGCTTTTGGATTGCTAGCTCTTGCCACATCCAATGCAGGCTCAATAAGCCCTGTTATTCTATTACTTTCTGCAAACGGTACTTGCAGAACACGTCCAACACCTTTGAACGCAGCTTTTGGCGCATAAGTTGAAAAGGTAATAATTTGACAAACCTTATCTTCACCATATTTTTTAGTAACATAATCAATTACATCGCCACGTTTTTCGATACAAAAGTCGATATCAATATCGGGCATAGTGAAACGTTCCGGATTCAAAAATCTTTCAAACAACAGCTTGTGATAAATCGGGTCAATATCAGTAATTTCTAAAGCATACGCAACAACTGAACCTGCAGCAGAACCTCTCCCCGGCCCGACCGGAATATCGTGAGTTTTTGCAAAATGGATAAAATCCCAAGTAATCATAAAATATGCAGGGAAACCCATATGATTTATTACCCCAAGTTCATATTTTGCACGTTCAATAATATTTTGAGGTGGTGGATCGCCGTAACGTTTTTTTAATCCTTCAAAAACAATGTGTTCCAGATAATTTTCAATACCTTGAATATATTTTGCTTCTTCTAAGACATCAGCTGTATTTTCGGTTTTGTTTTTCTTTTTAAGTCTTTCAATAATTTTAGGGTCAACATCATCAGACGTAAATATGAATTCTTCCGGCACATCATAATGAGGTAGCGGAGCATTATGAAGTTCTATTTCTACATCACATTTGTTGGCAATTTCTTCCGTATTCACACAACATTCTTCAAAAGTTGTGTCATCCATCCAAGAAAATGCTTTTCGCATCTCATCTTTAGACTTTACATAAAATTCATTATTAGGAAAATGAAAGCGCTTTTCATCATCTTTATTAGCGTTTGTTTGCAAACATAATAAAGTATCCTGAGCATCCGCATCTTCTTTTCTCAAATAATGTGAGTCATTTGTAATAATCATTTTTATGCCAAGCTCTTTGGCAATTTTCATTAAATCTGGATTTGTACGTTTTTGTTCTTCCATATTATGGTCTTGGAGTTCAATATAATAGTCATCTCCAAACAAATCCTGATAACGTTTTGCGACTTCTTTTGCTTGCTCGTATTCATTTTTTAGCAAGTGTTGAAGGACTTCACCACCTAAGCAGGCTGATGCACAAATCAAACCTTCATGGTATTCCTTCAATAGTTCAAAATTGATACGTGGTTTATAATAAAAACCTTCACACCATGCAGTTGAAACAAGTTTAATTAAATTTTTATATCCTTTATTATCTTTAGCAATCAAAATCAAGTGATATAAAGGATTATTTGCACTATCATGCACATGAATATCACCGGAATTTACATAAAATTCGCAACCAATGAGCGGATTAATACCGGCATGTTTTGCCAATTCATAAAATTCAACGGCAGAATACATTACACCGTGGTCTGTAATCGCAATTGCAGGGAGTTCATTTTCTTTGGCATACTTAACTAAGTCGCCAACCCTAATCATCCCATCTAATAATGAATACTCCGAGTGAATATGTAAAGGTATAAAATTCGCCATAATTATAATTTATCACATAAAGATATTAAGATTGTAAAAATTTTAGTTGTGTCAAGATAGGTGATAGACATTACAACTACGAATGATTAGACTTTATTTCGTCTTTTATCTCGCTAGATTCATCTTTTAATTTTAATTCATTTTCACGAGCTCTAATCATGGCTTGCAATATTGTATCGTCTTGAGCTTGTTTCTTTACATCAGCAAAAACAGCTTTCAACTCTTCTTCGCTCAAGCCTTGAGGTGATTTCATACAAACAATAAGTTTTTCTCTTCTGAATGTAAAATAAGAAGCTACAAGGATTCCCCAAAGCAAGATTCCTTGAACAATTCCAATATGTGGAATACTAGTATTAAAATTAGCTGCGAAATTCCATAATTTCATTGCTACAAGTCCAGGGAATGCAATAAATCCAGCTGCTAAACAACATCCGATTAAAGCAACCATCATGATACCTCTAAATCCCTTTATCTGTATTACATTCAAATTCTTTTTCATATTAACCTCATCAATGAAGAGTTATTTTTTATTAATCATCTTTAAAAAATCATCTTCATTTAATATTATAACACCTAAATTTTGAGCTTTGTCTAATTTTGAACCGGCATTTTCTCCAGCTACGACAAAAGATGTCTTTTTTGAAACAGAAGAAGAAGCTTTACCACCCATTTGTTTAATTTTTTCAGCAGCTTCATCTCTTGTCATAGAGCTAAGTGTACCGGTTAATACAAAAGTTTTTCCGGCTAACTCATCTGTTTTAGGTGCAGTTGCATTTGACTCAAAATTAAGTCCATATTTTTCAAACTCTTTTACCATTTCTAAATTCTGATTGTTGTGAAAATAAGCATAAACACTTTGCGCAATTTTTTCTCCAACTCCTTCAATATTAGCTAAATCTTCTACTGAAGCATTTTCTAAAGCATCTATTGTCGAAAATTCTCCAATAATCAGTTCCGCCGTTTCTTTCCCTACATGTCGTATTGATAGAGCAGTAATAAATCTTGCAAATGTCCTGTTTTTGCTTTCTTGAATAGCATCGTACATATTTTGAGCAGACTTTTCTTTAACTAAATCCAACTTCAAAAAATCATCCTTTGATAATTTATAAAAATCCAGAGGAGTCTTAACCATACCTAAATTGTACAACTGTTCAATTATAGAAGGACCGATATTATCAATATCCATAGCTTCCTTAGAAACCCAATACTCCAATTTTGCCTTAACAACAGATGGGCAATCTGGATTAGAGCAGTATAAATTAACTTCCCCTTCTCTTGCTTCCAGTGGAGCATGGCAATTCGGACATTCGGTCGGCTGATTATAAACAGGTAAATCTGTATGTTCAGCGCTATCAACATATTTAATAACTTTTGGAATAATTTCAGCGGCTTTTTTTATAAGAACTCTATCTCCGATTCTAACATCAAGTCTTTTTATTTCGTCAAAATTATGCAAACTAGCTCTAGAAACAACGCTTCCTGCAAGTAAAACAGGCTCTAGTACCGCAACAGGAGTAACAGCACCGGTTTTACCAACACCTAATTCAATCCCTTTTAGTTCTGTAGAAATTTCTTCCGGCGGAAACTTAAAAGCAGTTGCCCACTTTGGAGCTCTTGCAGTGAATCCCATTTCTCGCTGGCATGCTAAAGAGTTTACTTTTATAACAACACCATCCGTTGCATAATCTAAGTCAAAACGTTTAGTTTCCCATTCTTTACAAAAGTCTATGGCACCCTGAATATCTTTTACAAGTTTGATATTAGGATTAGTTTTAAATCCGAGTTTTTTTATATATTGAATACTATCCCAGTGCGTTTTAGGTTCAACTTCTGCTCTTTCAATTATTGCAGTATAAGTAAACATTGATAAATCACGTTTTGCAGTAATTGTACTGTCTAACTGTCTTAAAGAACCTGCTGCAGCATTTCTCGGATTCGCAAAAGGTTTTTCTCCGTTTTTGAGATTTTCATCATTAAGCTTTTCAAACGAAGTTTTTGGCATATAAATTTCACCTCTGACTTCTACATCCGCATCTTCAAATAACTTAAGCGGAATAGCCTTTATTGTTTTCAAATTTTGGGTGATTTCTTCGCCAATTATACCGTTACCACGAGTCGCACCTTTTACAAAATAACCATTCTTATAAGCAAGAGCAATTGCAAGACCATCTATTTTTAATTCGCAAACTAATTCTTGTGCAAAACCGCATTCTTTGGTAACTCTATCATACCATTTTTTTAATTCTTCATAATTATATGTGTTATCAAGACTATAAAGCCTATATTTATGTTTAACTTCATTAAAACCTGTGCTTATTCCACCAACTCGTTGAGTCGGACTATCAGGAGTAATCAATTCCGGATTTTGTTCTTCCAAACTTTTTAATTCAGAATATAATTTATCATACTCAAAATCACTAACAAGCGGATTATCAAGAACATAATAGTTATATCCGAGTTTATTCAGTTCATCTCTAAGAAATTTAATTCTCTCTACAGCCATAAAAACTCCTTATTACAGCAACCATAATCCAGAATGTGAATTGAATTTGCGGACGGAAAAATACAGTATCTACAAATCCGTGTAACAAAATTCCAACTATAGAAACAAGTGCTGCTAAAACGTATTTATTTTTCAAATTAGTTAGCGCATATTTTATAATACAACCTATAAAACCTAAGAACGCAAGTAAAGCAAATATACCACTTTCTACAGCTGTTTCCAAATAAATATTATAAGCACTCAATGCATCAAATCCGGTTTTCATATATAGACCATAAATTTCTCTAAAATTTTGATTGCCTACACCAATCCCCAATAACCAATTATCTTTGAACATATCGATACAAGAATTGTATACATTAAATCTGAATGAATTTGAGCTATCAGAACGCATCGCAAAGATAGAAAAAATTCTTGCTCTCAAAGCTGACACAGACATAATAAAACAAAATACCAATGCCGAAAAAACAGCTACTATAGTTGCAAACATTTTTTTGAATTTTGGTTCTAAAAATTTGTATAAAACTGCAACCAGCAATAGCAGTTGAAAGAAAAATCCGATATAAGAGCCTCTGCATCCTGTTAGCACTAATGCTACAGCAGCTAAAGCAGCAATAGGAAGTCCCCATTTTTTAGGTAAAGTAATTAGCGCCGGAATACACGCTAACATATATCCGCCAAAAAGATTTGGGTTATAAGGCTTAAGTGTTCCATATACTCTCGTCATAACTTCTTCCGGATTCAACCTTGAAGTATCCTGCCAACCTGAAATTTCATCTACAGATGCGAAATTTTGTAAAAAAGCTACAACAGTTTCAAAAGCTACAGCTAAAGCGTACGCAAAAAATACATATTTTATCTTGTCTTTATTATCCTTGAAAAAATGGATTAAAGATACATAAAACCCCAGATAGGTAAGTGTCTTAAAAAAGCCTTTCAAACTTAAATACAACAAAGATGAACCGGCTACACTAATAATAACAAATATAAAATATAATAATAAAAGCTTGTCCGCCCAGGTTAATTCAAATTTTTCGCCTTGCTTGGTTAACAATTTTACTACAGTTAAAATTATTGCAAAAATTGCAAAATATCCGATATAATCAGATGGTGCAACTGTTGATGATAAAATTACGAGCAAAATATTAGCAAATATCAACCAATCGATTTTTTGCAAGAAAAAACTCTTATTATAAATCGGACATAGTTTATCTTGAAAAAACGCAAAAACATTATTTAAAAACATTATTTATATTTACCCCTCACCCTAACCCTCTCCCACAAGAGGTGAGAGAACGTGCGAAATCTTACTTATCTACTATTTTTAGGGTTGACAAAACATGTCATTTCCACCCTTTAGAAAACTATCCAACTTGATTATTAGAACCGTCATCTTCAATATCATTTTTTGATGTAACACGAACGTCAGAAATAGTTCCGTTAAATTTGTAGTTATTACCTTCTAATGTTACAGGCAAGCCCATTTTAATTTTATTTCCACCTACTACTGCACCATCTTTTGTAATTTTTGCAGTATCTGTGATTGTTACTACAGCATCAAAAAGTGCCGGTTGAGCCGGATCATTAATAAATGCATACGGTTCTTTCGCCTTAAAAGATGCAACAGCCGCTTTTCTTGGTTCTGATGATACATTTAATACATTAAGTTCTGTATAAGGTACATTACGAATAGTAATAAACGTTTTATCATCCGGTTTAATAGGAAATTCTTCACCTGTTACAGTAACACCTCTTAAAAATACTTGGAAAGTTATAGGAGAAGTCGCTTCTATCTGTTTATCAGCAGTTTGTCTAAAATGTTTTGTAGTAGCTACACCAATTATTAAAGCTACAATTACACCAAGAACAATTATTATATCAACCAAATTAAATTTACCTAACAAATTCTTCATTTATTATTCTCCTCTCCTAGTATTCTTCTAATTTTATTTCAGTTGGAATAGATTTTATAATTTCATCAATAGAAGTTGTAGCACAACCATATTGTTTAACAACAATACCAGCGGCAATATTACCGATAATAGCAGCATAAACAGGTTCAGCGCCTGCCGCTAGAGCCAAAGTATACAATGCTGTTACTGTATCACCCGCACCTGTTACATCAAAAACTTCTGCCTTATTAAACACCGGAATATGAGTGTATTTACCATTATTATCAACAACAACCATACCATCTGCACCACAAGTTATTAGAGCTGCTTCAGCTCCTGATTGTTCTAATAAAATATTTCCGGCTTTCATAAAATCTTCTTTATTTTTCAAATAAAAGCCAACATGCTTTTGTGTATCAGGAAGGTTAGGAGTCATTGAAGTAACTCCATAATATCTGTTTAAATCACGTTGAGCATCAACAACAACTTTTTTATTATTTTTTTTAGCAGTAGATATAACTGCAGAGATTACATTATCAGAAAGAGTTCCTATATGATAATCAGAAAGTATTACTGCATCATGTTGTGGAACTAATTTTTCAATTTCATCTATAAGTTTTTTCTCTGTTTCTTTTGAAATTGGAGCATTTGTTTGCCTATCAATTCTCACAATTTGCTGAGTTATAGAATGTGAACAAGAACCGGAAATTCTAGTTTTGGTAATAGTTTTTCTTGTTTTATCCGTAATCAAAGATGAACAGTCAATATTCGCTTCACAAAATGCCTGCTTCAAATCATTTGCTTGATAATCATCACCAATCACACCAATTACACTAACTTTACCACCATTTACATCCGCTACGTTATGGGCTGCGTTAGACGCACCACCCAAAATAAATTTTGTGTGAGTGTGTTGAAGGATTAAAACAGGTGCTTCTCTTGAAATTCTTTCCGTATCGCCATAAACCATTTCATCAAGGGCTAAATCACCTACAACAAGGATTTTAGCATTCCCTAAATTTTTCACCAAATCCGCTAATTTATTTTTATCTATATTCATATAAATCTCTCTTATGATTGCCTAATAACGAAATCTCATATATAATATACTTATATCATACAATAAACATGAAAAGAGAGCGCATGGCTGACAAAAACGTGTATAATGAAAAAGATTCAATGGATATTAATGAATTAGCATCATTAAATGATGATATTTCACCGGATTTAATAGACCAACTTCAAGCAAAATTATCAAATGATGCGATAAGTTTTAGTGAAGAAGATAATGCATCAAATACTCCTGCAAATACAAAAGATGATGCAACATTGTTTGAAGAAACTGAAAAAAAAGAAAAGCCAAAAAGTGAAGTTAAAAAAATAGAAGTCAATCTTGATAAAAAGTTTGATGATAATTTTATTAAAAAATACAAAGCAAAACTTAACAAGCAACAAGAAGCCGTTAATAAAGACGGCAAAAAAGCAGCAGAAACTCATATTAGCAGCGCAGCTTTTTCTGATAACACAACAGCAGAAGACAATAAAAATATTGAAGAAATATCTAAGGGCAATATTAAAGAACGCAAGTTTTCTAAAAAGCAAAAAGAATACAATGACAGTTTAGATTTCTTGGACAATAATGTTAAATATTCAAAATATGTAATATATATTGACCCTGAAAATGTCCCATTCATTGATAGTTTAACTGTAAAAGAACGCAAGAATTTAATAAACAAAATTTTACGTGAACAAGATGATATAGCAATTACAAAACAACGTTTTAAAATTGTAAACGCAGTTATAAAACATGTCATTATAGCTATTATAACAGTTGCAATTTCAATTCCAATTATTTATTTCACAATAAACACATCACTAGAAGCGACTATTAATAACTACAGACGTTCACAATCCTTATTCCAGACGCTATATAAAGAAAACGGCAAAGTTAGTAATATAAGATAGTGCCTCGAACATTATACAGTTTCTTGTTGCCCTCTCTCACCTACAACTTGATTAGCAATAGTTTGGCCAAGTTTATAACCTAAAATTGACGCACCGGCAAATGCCAAACCCTTCATTAGTCCTGGAAGGAATTTTAGTGATTTGTTACAAATTTCATGAGTTTTACAGTAATCATTGAACGCTGCTGTTTGTTTTTGAATAAATGGATTTTCATTAAATAATCCATCTCTATTGATAACTAACTTATTATCAAGAATTTGATATTTTCCAGCCTCTGCAATTAATTTTTTCTCACCATTTGCAACATTAAACAAACCTTCTTTAGTTTCTATCATTGTTTTTGGGTTATATTTTGAAGTTTTAGCCAAACCAAGAGCATTTTTTGCTAAAGATTCAGATGCAAACATAACACCTAAAGCCACTCCTTCTTTAATTGCTTCATCTTTTTTATTTTCAGAAGTTAATACTTTTACACCACTTGTAGCACAGATTATCGGATTAATATGATCGGCTGTAAAGTTCAAAACCTTAGCTATACCACCAACCACTTTATCACCTTGAGATAAAGCTCTTATAGATTCTTCTGCACTGGTAATACCCTCTGCCAAAGAATTAGCAGAACCTTTTGCGATATTAGAAACACCTTTGACAGCATTTACAATTTGCCCACCTGCAATATCCATATTCATAGCACCAACTAACGGATTACTGGTTACAAGAGCATCCGCACCACTATTAGCTCTTCTTGTTGAAAAAATAGTACTGGAGATTACTGATGGCATAAATGATGTAATTGCTAAACCTGATGTCATGTTAAAACCTTTTCCACACTATAATACTTTACACACTATATCTATATAAAGTTTTTAACCTGACAAAAATTTCAATTTAAGGAAAAATCTTTACATTATTTTACAAAGAAATAAAATGGATGGGTTAAAGAAAGCTTAAGAATTATGCTTCTTCTGTTGGTTCATTTTCTATAACAGGCTCTTTATAAATTTGAAGTTTTGTTATTCTGGCGCCATCAATTTCCTTTACAGTAAATGTTAAACCGTTAAATGAAACCGTATCACCGACTTCTGCAATTCTACCAAGCAATTTAACAACCAGACCGGCAATAGTATCAACGTCATCTTCTTCAAACAAAGATTCTTTTAATCCAAAATACTCAACCACTTCATCAATACGCATCATAGCATTTGCAATATACGTATTTTCACCGATTTCTTTAATATCAGTTTCCTCTTCCTCGTCAAATTCGTCTTGAACTTCGCCAATAATTTCTTCCAATACATCCTCTAATGTAATCAATCCGGAAGTTCCACCAAATTCATCAATAACAACCGCAATTTGACAATGTCTTTTTTTAAATTCTATAATCAAATTATCAAGTGTCATTGTTTCAGGAATCAAAATCAATGGTCTAATTAATTTCTTTATAGAAAATTCGTCTTTTCTCATAGCTAAAGAATACAAGTCTTTAACATGAATAAATCCTAATATTTTATCAATATTTTCTTCATAAACCGGATATCTTGTATATTGATTCTCCAAAGTTTGTTTTGTTAATTCTTCATAAGAAATATCATTTGGAATACAAATCATATCAGTTCTAGGAATCATTGCTTGTTTTGCCATCAAATCAGAGAACTTAAACATATTATGAAGCATTTCAGCTTCTGTTTCATTTAATACACCCTCGTTATAACTCGCATCTACGAGCATATCAAGTTCTTCTGTAGAATGAACTAAAGATGCGTCTTCTGAATTAGCATGACAAGCTGATAAGATTTTATTTCCTGACACTTCAAGCAGTAAAACAAACGGCTTAAAAATCGTTATAAAGATATCCATCGGTGTCGCAATTAATAATGACAACGATTCTGGGTGTCTTAAAGATATGCATTTTGGCAACTGTTCTCCTAAAAGCACATGGAAATATGTTACCAATACAAATGATATTGGAACAGCGATTAAGTGAGCAGGCATAGCATTCATAGTATGCGCAAAGAAACCGATAACAGGTTCTATAATCTGAACAATTGTTGATTCTGCAACCCAACCTAATGCGATACTAGCAATCGTAACACCCAATTGAGCAGCAGCAAGCATTCTATTTATATCATTAACAAGCTTTAGAGCCTTTTTTGCGTTACCATTACCCTCATTGCTAAGTTGTTCAAGCCTTGTTTTTCGAACTTTTACAAGAGAAAACTCTGCAGCTACAAAAAAGGCATTAACAAAAAGCAAGAATAAAATTATAAAAATATTAATTAAAAAGTCTGTTATATCCATTTACTCTCATATACCTTAAAGTTATACATACAATTCTACAATATACCTGAATATTTTGCAATATTGAACTATTTTATATATAATAATCTGTATGAAAACAGGAGCACTTATAGTACCTACAGGAATTGGAGCATCTATCGGGGGATTTGCAGGTGATGCAAGTATTTGGGCTAGAAAGTTAGCTAAACATTGCCGTCTTATTGTTAATCCAAATGTTGTTAACGCTGCCTGCTTTTCCGGTATCACAGACAATATGCTTTACGTAGAAGGTTATTCTTTAGATGAATTTTTTAAGGGTAAATGTAAATTACAGCCATCTTGCGAAAACAAAGTTGGTGTAATTTTTGATAAAGCAATTAAGCAAGAAGTACTGAATGTACATATTAATACGATAAATGCAGTAAAAACTGTTTATGGAATTGACATTTGCGGTTATGAAATAACACAAGAAGATACTGGAGTTGAATTTTTTGTTGATAATTCCGGTGTTTCAATGGGAAATGTAAAAAACCTTGAAACAATAAAAGAATCTGCTTGCAAGTTAATACAAAAGGGAGCAGAGGCGATTGCAATAGTTTGCAGATTTCCGGATGAACAAGGAGATGACTATGCAAACGGTATTGGAGTTGACCCTGTCGGTGGTGTAGAAGCTATTATTTCACATTACATTTCTAAAGAATTAAAAATTCCTTGTGCTCATGCTCCGGCTTTTGATGATATTACAATTTCTACAGACATAGTAGATTCAAGATGTTCTGCAGAATATATAACACCGACATTCTTACCTTGTATTTTGATTGGACTAAGTCAAGCACCAAAATTATCACAAACAGAAGGTATTGGGATTGATGATACAAATTTCATAGTAGTTCCTTATAACGCTCTTGGAGGAATTCCGGTTCTAGAAATGATTAAACGAAATAAAACAGTTTATGCCATAAAAGAAAATAAAAGCGTTTTGGATGTCACACCAGATACGTTGGGAATTAACTGCATAGTTTTAGAATCGTATCAAGAATTGATTGAGCAAATTTAAAAATGTTTTTTTAACAGACAAAAAGGCGCATCCAGTAGATGCGCCTTCTATTTATTCATCAATTCAAACTATTTCAAATTAACTTTGTTATTATCAGCCAAGAACTGAGTCACTTTTTCGTTCAATGCTTGTTGTGAAATTGCATTGAATACTCCAGGAGTTTGAGAAAGTTGTTTAATCATAGTTTGTGGGTCGATTTGATACATATGGCTGATTTCAGCAATCTTAGCACCAAATTCTTCTTGAGAAACTACAATATTTTCTTCTTTCGCAATTTTATCAATAACTAGGGAATTTTTAACTCTCATAGCAGCATCTTCTTTTAAGCTATTCATAATATTATCATAACCTTGAGCTTCTACTGCTTGATCCCAATTAAAACCTTGCATAGCTAATTTTTCTTTGTATTCTTCTACCAATTGATCAGCTTCTCTATCAATCATAGATTGTTGAATATCAACTTTAGCTTCTGATGTTACTTTTTCAAAAATAGCTTTTTCTGAATTAGTTCTATCAATATCAGCCTTTTGAGTATCCAAATATTTTTGAATATCAGCTTTTAATTCATCAACAGTCTTAAATGGACCAACTTTTTGAGCGAACTCATCAGTTAGTTCAGGAAGAACTTTTGATTTGATTTCATTGATTTTACATTTGAAAGTAGCAGGTTGACCAGCTAATTTCTTTTCGTGATATTCTTCTGGGAAGTTTACACTGATTTCAAATTCTTCACCTAAAGCTCTATCAACTAATTGTTCTGCAAAACCAGGAATAAAGCTTGAATGAGCTAAATCCAAAGTGTAGTTTTTAGCATCACCATGTTCAATTTTTTCACCATTAGCGAAACCTTCAAAATCAAATACGATAGTATCAGTAGCAACAGTCTTTCTATCAGTAACAACAACTGTTGTAGCGTGTTGAGCCAACATACCGTCTAATGATTTTTGGAATGCATCTTCAGGAATTTTGTAAGCATCAACATCAAGTGTTAAACCTTTGTATTCACCCAAAGTAACTTCTGGTCTTAATTCAATTTTAGCAGTGATTTTTAAATCTTCACCAATTTTGTAATCATAAGATTCAACGTATGGTTGAGCAACAACATCAAAATCATTTTCTTTGATTACTTCAGAGAAAATTCTAGGAAGAGCACCTTCAAGTGCTTCGTGTTTAATTCTTTCTTCACCAATGTTTTGTTCCACAATGTTTCTAGGAGCTTTTCCTTTTCTGAATCCTGGAATATTAACATATTGAGCTAATCTTTTAGCTGCATTGTTATAGTAGTTTACAGCATCTTTTGCCGGAACTTCAATTTCAACCTTAACCATATTTTCAGGTTGTTTTTCAATAGTTGTTTTCATTTAATTATCCTCTTTTCAATACCCTTCACTATTCTAAACTACTACAAACAGAGGATATTGTAAACCTTTTAAATACATATATTAACAATAAAAAAGCGGTATAGAAAATCCATACCGCTTTTATTATTTATTATTTTAAATTTATTCGCCTTCTTTTGGTAATTCAGGTGCACCAAACATACCTTCAATTTCTTCCAAAATTGCGGCAGGTTTTCTTGCCTGATTACGTTGAGCAGCACGTTTTTGAGCTTCTCTATCACGTTCTTCACTTGCGTAAGTTAAGTGATGGAAACCAGTACCTGCTGGAATCAAACGACCAATGATAACGTTTTCTTTCAAGCCTCTCAACAAGTCTTTCTTACCATCAACCGCAGCTTCTGTAAGAATTCTTGTTGTTTCTTGGAATGAAGCAGCTGAAATAAATGATTCTGTGTTCAAAGAAGCTTTTGTAATACCTAACAACATGTATTCACAAGTTGCTTCTTGACCATCATGTTCTTTCACAGCTTTGTTTTCATTTTCGAAAGTTTGAACTTCAACTAATTCACCAGGTAATAAGTTTGTATCACCAGAATCTACAATTCTAACTTTCTTAGTCATTTGACGAACGATGATTTCAATGTGTTTATCTGCGATTTCTACACCTTGAGAACGATATACACGTTGAACTTCATCTACTAAGTATTGTTGTGCTTCTTCAGGACCGCAAAGTCTGATTACGTCGTGAGGATTTAAAGGACCACTTGTTAATGGTTGACCTTTTTTAATCTTCTGACCGTTTTGAACAACGATACTTGCATCAATTGCGAATTTAATTTCAGATCTAGTTCCACCTTCTGATTCTAAGAATAATCTAGGTACATCATCTTCAATTTCAATTCTTGCAACACCATCGGTTTCAGCTAAAATAGCGCAATCTTTTGGTTTTCTAGCTTCAAGAAGTTCTTCTACTCTTGGAAGACCTTGAACGATATCGCCTGTTTTTTCTCTTTCAAATACCAATGTAGCAAGCATATCACCACGTAGTACCAAAGAACCTTCTTCAACCTGTAACATAGTACCTGGGCTGATTAAGTAAGGACGACCATTTCTGATTGTTACTGATTTTGAAGTAACATCAACAATCTTACCTGAAACAGTTGCCGTTTCACCAGATTCAGCAAGAACACTATCAAGTTTAATAAAGTCACCTTTCTTAACAGATGGTTTAGATTTTGTATCTACTACTGTTTCAAAGTTTGAACAGTTCAATAACAATCTTCTTGATTCAGTTGCATCACCCTTGATAGAAGCAACACCATCATTTAATGCCAAAACTTCAGTTTTTGCAATTGGAGTTTTTGCATCAATGATTTGTCCATTTTCTACAAGAAGTTCAGTTTGCAATGAACTATTCATCTTAGAATTGCCTTCCAATTCACGACGAACGATTAATGTTTCTAATACAACAATTTTTAATTCGCCGCTTTCATCTAGTTCTACCAAACCTTTTAAGTGTGACAAGTAACCTTGCATTTGAAGAACAAGACTTGTTCTTGTAAGAGTAGCACCATCAAGGTTTCTAACTCTTGCACCGTCTTTATATTGCAATTGAGTTACAGGAACAATATTAATCAATTCATCAGTTGTATTAAATTCAATTGATACTTCCTTAGGCTCAATATACATAGGTTGAACAGGTCTTACAAGAATTTGTATTGGTTTATCTTCTAATGATTCTTCTTCTAAAGATGATGTATCAATATCTTCATCCAAATCATCAATGTCTAAATCATCAAATTCCATTTCCATAATACTAACAATAGAAGTTTCTTTTGCTTTAATTCCTTTAGCTATTGTTGTACCAGCTTCAACTACAGAGCCTTCTTCAACTTTTAATTCAGAAACATTAGCCAATGTATGAACTTCACCAGGTCTGATTGTTACTTCATGAATAACTTCATTAAATTCTTTGAATTCAACAATACCATCGATATGACAGTAAACATCTTTAACAACTTCTGTACCAGCTGTTACGAATGTACCATTATCAACCATCTTCAATGAAGAATCTTTATTAATTTGGTGAACTTCTTCCGGTACAAATACAATGTTACCAGGTCTTGTAACGATTTGGTTTTCGTCAACTTCAATATCAACATATTTGATTTCACCAGAAGATGATACTGAACATTCATCATCAACTAATTCGGCAATAATCATACCGTTTTCAACTGTTGTATCAACAGGAGCTTTAACGATATATTTTTCACCGGATTTTTCAACTGTCCATAATTGTTCTTTCTTAGTTTGTTCAAACTTTGCATTTGCAGGTGATAAAGAAGCAATTACAATAGTAATTTCTTTACCTTGAACAATCTTGTTAATTTTGTTTTTACCGGATTTAACTGCTTCAACAACCAAATCTTCTGCATATCTTACTTCACCACCGTGTTCAGATATCATAAGAGTTTCAGCCAATTTATCACCAGCTTTAACCTTTTGTTCATCAGAAACAAGAACTTTTGAACCACCAGGTAAGTTGTAAACATCACCAC
Organism: uncultured bacterium; assembly: GCA_900549855.1. Taxonomy (GTDB): domain Bacteria; phylum Cyanobacteriota; class Vampirovibrionia; order Gastranaerophilales; family Gastranaerophilaceae; genus CAG-196. The sequence goes on from URPS01000003.1 coordinate 56,270, forward strand.
CGATAATCCAAACAATACCATTTTTGTTAGCTGTTCTTGAAATGTTACCTTGTCTGTCTTTCTTTTCATCGGCAACAAAGTCTTCAAATAATACCATACCTGACATATCAGAGTTGATATCCTTTGTAGCTTTTTCTGTCAAACGACCTGCATCATTAGCAGTTGGTCTGAATTCTGCCAATTTAAAGTTCTTTTCAACTTCCATACCGTCTTCAAAGAATACTGTAGCACCGGCAGGAATATGATAAGAAGTAGATTTTTTAGCACCTTTAACTTCAATATCAGCTTCATAAATAGAAACTCTTACAACATCACCGTGACGAGTTCTAAGTTCTCTTGTTTTTAACTTAGATACAACTGTACCGGCTTCTGAAGCGTGAATTTCTTTTGTAGCTTCTTTAACGCCAACAGCACCACCTGTGTGGAATGTTCTCATTGTAAGCTGTGTACCAGGTTCACCGATTGACTGAGCAGCAATAATACCGATTGCTTCACCTACATCAACCAATTTTTGAGTTGTCATAGCCCAACCATAACATTTTTGGCAAACACCATATTCTAAGCTACAAGTTAAACCTGAACGAACTTTCAATTCTTGAAGATTCAAATGAGAAATCTTCTTAATATCTTTTCTGTCTAATGTAGTATTCTTAGCTACCAATAAAGTAGTACCATCTTCATCAAAGATATCTTGAGCAACAGTTCTACCCAACAATCTATCAATAAGTGGAACAATTATATTATCACCATCACAAATAGGCTTCATATTAATGTATTTATCTCCGCCGCAATCTTCTGCACGGATAATAACGTCTTGAGCAACGTCAACCAAACGTCTTGTTAAGTAACCTGAATCGGCTGTTTTTAACGCTGTATCTACAAGACCTTTTCTTGCACCATATGATGAAATGATGTATTCAGTAACTGACAAACCTTCTTTAAAGTTTGAAGTAATTGGCAAGTCGACGATTTGACCTTGTGCGTCTGCCATCAAACCTCTCATACCAACCAACTGTGATACCTGTGATAAGTTACCTCTCGCACCAGAGAATGCCATCATATATACCGGATTTAATTTATCGAAATTTTCAACAACTTGTTCTGTTAATTTTGCTGTTGTTTCAGACCAAGTATCGATAACCTTTGTATATCTTTCAACTTCGGTAATTTCACCTTTTAAATATCTGTTTGTAGACTTTTCAATTTCTTTTTCAGCTTCTTGTAACAATTCTTTTTTAGAATCCGGAACTGTAAGGTCTGCAATTGAAATAGTTACACCAGAACGTGTTGCATATTTATAACCCAAATTTTTAAGAGTATCTGCAAGTTCAGCTGTTTTAGCACCGCCAAATTCAAGATAAATTTGAGCTAGCAACTTATTCAAACCCTTTTTATCCATCTGTTTATTGATGAAACCAAGAGTATGAGTCTTTGCATGTGTATAAGTATTTTCCATCTTTATATTTTCCTCAATTTTTCCTTTTTCTGTAAGGCTAATGTGCGGGCTTAGAAAGCCCTGCCACCTTAAGCCAATGCCTTTCTAACAGTTTCGTTGAAAATGATTCTACCAACAGTAGTTTCAATTCTCTTACCTGCTTCATCACGAACTACAATCTTGTCATGAAGAGTAATAACTTTAGCTTCTAATGCTGAAATTGCATCATCGAAGCTGTAGAAATAACCCTTAACATCTTGTTCAGGATTCTTTAATATTGTTAAATAGTAAAGACCAAGAACCATATCTTGTGAGTGTGTGATAATAGGCTTACCGTTAGCAGGTGCCAAAATGTTATTTGTAGCTAACATAAGCATTCTTGCTTCTGTTTGAGCTTCAATTGAAAGAGGTACGTGAACAGCCATTTGGTCACCATCGAAGTCGGCGTTAAACGCTGTACATACCAATGGGTGAAGTTGAATAGCTCTACCTTCAACCAACTTAGGTTCAAATGCTTGAATACCTAATCTGTGAAGGGTCGGTGCTCTGTTCAACATAACAGGGTGTCCATCAATGATTTCTTCTAAGATATCCCAAACTTTTGCATCAGATCTTTCAATCATTTTCTTAGCAGATTTAATATTTTGAACAAATCCTCTTTCGATTAATTTATTAACAACAAACGGTTTGAACAATTCAATTGCCATTTCCTTAGGTAAACCGCATTGGTTAAGTTTCAATGAAGGACCAACTACAATAACAGAACGACCTGAGTAGTCAACACGTTTACCTAACAAGTTTTGACGGAAACGACCTTGTTTACCTTCAATAATATTAGATAAAGATTTCAATGCTCTGTTGTTTGGACCAACAACTGTTCTACCACGTCTACCGTTATCAATAAGAGCATCTACTGCTTCCTGCAACATACGTTTTTCGTTTCTTACGATAATTTCAGGAGCACCCATTTCCAACAATCTTTGTAAACGGTTGTTTCTGTTGATGACTCTTCTATATAAATCGTTCAAATCAGAAGTAGCAAATCTACCACCATCTAACTGAACCATTGGTCTTAAGTCAGGAGGAGTTACAGGTAATACATCCATTACCATCCAAGTAGGGTCTGTTTCAGAAGAAATTAGGGAATCTAGTAATCTTAATCTCTTAATCAATTTACCTTTTCTTTGAACAGATGTTACGTGACCTGCAAGCTCATTTCTAATATCATCAGCTAATTGATGAATATCAATTTCGCCTAATAATTTTTTAATAGCTTCTGCACCAATACCAACTTCTAACTTAGATTCTTCATTTTCCATGATGTAATCTTCGTATTCTTCTTCTGAAAGAAGTTGAAGTTTCTTGAATGGGCTATCAGCAGGATCAATTACAACATAGTTATTGAAGTAAATAACTTGTTCTAGATCCTTTAAAGTCATATCAAGAAGTAAACCTAAATAAGAAGGAATACCTTTTAAGAACCAGATGTGAGAAACAGGAGCAGCAAGCTTAATGTGTCCCATTCTGTGTCTTCTTACTTTTGAATCAGTAACTTCAACACCGCATCTTTCACAAATGATACCTTTATGACGAACTCTTTTATATTTACCGCAATAGCATTCCCAGTCCTTTGTAGGTCCAAAGATTCTTTCGCAGAATAAACCATCTCTTTCAGGTTTTAGAGTTCTGTAGTTAATTGTTTCAGGTTTGGTAACCTCACCATAAGACCACTTCAGGATTCTCTCCGGAGAAGCAATGCTTATGCGTATATAATCAAAATAATCAATACTTGTAGACAATTTTTTATCTCCTTATATTTCACCTAGTGTAGCTGAAGTATCAAAGAAGTTAATATTTAACAACTCTGAATCTATATCTGATAATGTTCTCTTTGGAGCTGATTTTCTCAAATCATCCATATCAGACATAAGGTCAACTTCTACACCATTTTTCTTAGCAACTGTAATATCTAAACCGATACTTTGCAATTCTCTTACAAGTACCTTAAATGATTCAGGAATACCAGGTCTTGGAATATTGTCACCCTTAACGATTGCTTCATAAGCTCTGTTACGTCCGTTAACATCATCAGATTTGATTGTTAACATTTCTTGTAGAGTATATGCAGCACCATAAGCTTCAAGTGCCCAAACTTCCATTTCACCGAATCTTTGTCCACCGAACTGAGCCTTACCACCTAAAGGTTGTTGTGTAACCAATGAGTAAGGACCTGTTGAACGAGCGTGAATCTTATCATCTACCAAGTGAACAAGTTTCAAGATATAAGATAAACCAACTGCAATAGGTTCATCAAATGGTTCACCAGTTCTACCATCGATTAGGTAAACTTTACCATCTTCTCTAACCCAATCACAACCAGATTCTTTAATACCTCTAAGAAGTTCAGCCTTCGTAGCGATTTCAGATTGGTTATCACCATATCTTTCATCGAAAGATGGAGCTTCATAGTGTTCACCGGTCAAGTAAGCAGCCAAACCTAACAAGCATTCATATGTTTGACCAACGTTCATACGAGAAGGAACACCTAGTGGGTTCAATACGATATCTACCGGAGTACCGTCAGGTAAGAATGGCATATCTTCTTTTGGAAGAATTCTTGAAACAATACCCTTGTTTCCGTGACGACCTGAAAGTTTATCACCTACAGATACCTTACGTTTTTGAGCGATATAAACTCTAATTACAGTATTTGCTCCAGGTGGTAATTCATCACCTTTTTCTCTATCAAATACTTTAACATCAAGTACTCTACCGCCTTCACCGTGAGGAACTCTTAATGAATTATCTTTAACATCTCTAGCTTTTTCTGCGAAAATTGCTCTTAACAATTTTTCTTCCGGCGGATGTTCAGATTCACCCTTTGGAGTAACCTTACCAACAAGGATATCATCAGCGTAAACTCTAGCACCGATACGAACGATACCACGTTCATCCAAATGTCTTAAAGCTTCTTCTGATACGTTCGGAATTTCTCTTGTGATTTCTTCCGGTCCGAGTTTTGTTTGTCTTGCATCAATTTCTAATTTTTCAATATGAACTGATGTGAATATATCATCATGTACGCATCTTTCAGAAAGTAAGATAGCATCTTCGAAGTTATATCCTTCCCAAGGCATATAAGCAACCAAGATATTTTTACCAATTGAAAGTTCTCCGCAACTTGTAGAAGCACCGTCGGCGATTACATCACCTGCTCTAACCTTGTCACCTTCGTGAACAATAGGCTTTTGGTTAATACAAGTATCTTGGTTAGAACGTACATATTTCATTAATGTATGTAAATGTTGTTTTCCGTTTACGTCACGGATGATAATTTCTTCACCCACAACTCTTTCAACAACACCATCAACCTTAGCACATACAACCATACCAGAGTCTTTTGCAACTCTTCTTTCCATACCGGTACCAACTACAGGTCTTTCAGTAATAAGAAGAGGTACTGATTGACGTTGCATGTTTGAACCCATCAATGCACGGTTTGCGTCATCGTGTTCGATAAATGGAATCATTGATGTTGCAACAGAGATAATTTGAATTGGGCAAACACCCATAAAGTCAACCTTTGAAGAATCACACATAATGAATTCTGATCTGTAACGTACAGGAATCTGAGTTGCTTTGAAAGTTTTATCAGGATTCAATTGTACGTCAGCAGGAGCACATCTGTAGTTTTCATCTTCATCAGCTGTCATGTAAACAACTTCATCTGTAACTACACCATCTTTTACAACAAAGAATGGAGATTCAATAAATCCATAGTCATTAACTCTTGCGTGAGTTGCCAATGAACCAATCAAACCTGCGTTTGGACCTTCCGGTGTTTCTATCGGACATATACGACCGTAGTGAGAAGGGTGAATATCACGAACTGCGAAACCAGCTCTTTCTCTTTGTAAACCTCCAGGTCCTAATGCTGAAATACGTCTTTTGTGAGTCAATTCAGCCAATGGATTAATTTGGTCCATGAACTGTGATAACTGAGAAGAACCAAAGAATTCTTTCAATGAAGCAACCAATGGTTTTGTATTTAACAAGTTCAATGGAGTCAATGTTTCAGAATCTTGAAGAGTCATTCTTTCTTTAACGATTCTTTCAATTCTAGAAAGACCTACTCTGAATTGATTTTGAAGAAGTTCACCAACTGAACGAATTCTTCTGTTTCCTAAGTGGTCAATATCATCCAAAGAACCTTCGTCATAAGTTAGGTTAATTAAATATTCAATAGATGCAACAATATCTTGAACAGTCAATGTTCTTTGGTTCTTAGGAATATTTAAGTTCAATTTTTTGTTTAATTTGTAACGACCTACACGACCGATATCGTATTTCTTATCATCAAAGAATCTTGATTCTAAGATTTGACGTCCGCCTTGAGCTGAAGCAGGATCACCAGGTCTTAATTTTTTATACAAATCAATAAGAGCATCATCTGTAGTTTCTGTAGTATCTTTATCCAAAGTCTTTTTCAAGAATTCAAAGTGAGTGAACAAAGATTCCATTTCAGAAACAGTGATACCCATTGCCTTCAATAAAGTTGTAGCTAAGATTTTTCTGTTTTTGTCAATCTTAACGTAAATTATATCGTTAGAGTCTGTTTCGATTTTCAACCAAGCACCACGGTTTGGAATCATGGTTGCGTTGTATAATCTCTTACCAGTTGGAGAGATTTCTCTCTTGAAATAAACACCAGGCGAACGAACAATCTGAGATACGATTACACGTTCTGCACCATTAACAATGAATGTACCCTTGTCTGTCATTGTAGGGATGTCACCGATATAAACTTCTTGTTCTTTAATTTCACCGCTATCACGGTTAACAAGTCTAACCATTACACGCAATTGTTTTGCATAAGTTGCGTCATGGATACGTGCTTCTTCAATAGTATACTTTGCATTATCAAAAGTATAGTTTGGAAGGAAATGCAATTCTAATCTGCCTGTGTAATCTTTTACAGGAGAGAATGCCAAAAGCTCTTCTTTTAACCCTTCTTTTAAAAACCATTCAAATGATTTTTTTTGCACGTCAATTAAATCCGGTAAATCATCCAAACGAGTATTAGGTATACCCATTGGTGTTACTCTTTTTGCATATTCTGTCGACATTAATTCACCTCATCTATTCTAATGATGTACTATATAAAATTTGCTTTATATTCTTATTCTATTTCTACCTTTATTTCGGACATAATTATCCCATATACAGCATGTTCTACTATCGTACAACATCAAAATTTAACGTCAAGTTAATAAGGGTATTTTGTACAATTTTTCAAGTGTTATGTAACAAATATTTACAATTCTTAAAATTAAATGGATAAAAAGAGGGAATAACAAAGGTTCAAAATTCTAACTAGCAAAAAAAATTATTTTAGCATTTTTAATATAGCAAAGGAGATTTTATATGTCAGATATCAGTTTTAAATCAACCTACAAAATTCCCGTAACACAGTGGGGCATTAATAATACTAAAAAATTGCAATTAAAATCCTTAGTTGAATCCAATAACGGAATTATAACAGGGAAAAAAGATAAATTCGCACTGGTTTCAATTCCTGATAAAAAAGATATGGGATTTATACGAAAGTTAATGAAAATCGGATATCGTGAATACAAACAATTTGTCGGTGAAAAAATTTCCAAAGATTCCCTTATAGAATATGTTGATAAATTAGGATAACTAAAAATACCGACCGCCCTAGTTAGGGAGGTCGCAGTCGTGAGAACGTCAGTGAGCTGCGAATGCGGGTGGGTATCAGTTCATTGCAAACACATTAATTAATAAAAATTTAAAATTAAAAATCAAATAACAAACTTACATTCATTAATCAAAAATCTCTAAACATCCAAATCATCGTCATTTTCTTTAGGTTCAGGCAAATCCGGTTCAGCTTTTTGTTTAGTTAATTTTTCATTAAGTTCTTGAAGGGTAATAGATTTGTCCATTTTTTTTAAAGCATTTAAAACCGCCAACTTATAATCTGCATCAGCCTGATTTTTTGGATTATCAATAATTTCACCAATTCTTTGTCCCAAATACCCCATAACAACAACTGCTGGTATCAAAACAGCTCCTGTGATAAGGATTGCATGCAAATCAATTACACCCACACGTACAATACTAACGGTGCCTATTACCAACATCGTTATTACAACAAAAAATAATCTGACGTTTTCAGTATAACCCAATTTTATTCATCCTTTCCGGATTTATTAAAATTTTCCATATCTTTTTTCATACAGAATTGGACCAAAGTCATTTTATCAATATTACTCAAATAAGTAAAACGTCCGGAAATAGTATATAATCCACTATCACCTTTTTCTACACGAATTAATTGATATTTACAATTAATAATTTGTTCATCACTAAGCTTTATTGATACATCATAGTCTTTTTCGATATCAATATTATCTTGAGTACGAATTTTCATACCTCCTGCAGACAAGTCAAGAGTTCTAACTTTATGCGTAACGTCACCATTTTTAAGTTCTAAATCTTCTAAGAACTTAATACGAGTAAACTTACGACGTTGCAAAAATCTATGTTTTACAGGGTTTGCAATCGTAATAACATTGTTTTCCAAAGCTTGAATATAAGATTCAAAATACAAATAACCATTATCAGTAAAAGAATAAAAGTCGCAAATATGATTCACAATCAAACCATCTGGTTTATATTTCAATTCCATCCTAAAACCTTCAGGCGAAACAGAAAGCACTCGACCTTTATTAGTTTTTTTGAAATCCTGTGGAACAATTGTTACTATTTGACTATCTTTAATAAGTTCTCTCATATATGACCTTTCTATTTGTTTGTATTGAACCCCTAACCCCAACCCTCTCCCACAAGGAGCGAAGGAGAAAGCAAAACTTGTGAGTTTTTATTTAGCCAACCCTTACCATACCAACCGACTTAACTTTTACATTCGGGCTAATTTCATTATATGACATAATTGCGATTTGAGGATAGGTTCTTTCTACCAATTTTCTAAACAGCATTCTTATTGGTGAAGAACAAAGGATTACAGGCTGGTTGCCCGTTGCCGTAATCGCTTTTTCTAACTCTAAATTCATCTTGTCAAACATATTTTTTGTAAAACTTGGATCCAGTGTAACACTTTGACCATCAGGACTTGCACCTTTTGCTATTGTGTTTTCTACATCCGGAGCAAGTGTAATTACATACAATTCACCAGTATCTGCAAGATTTTGTTTACAAATGTTTCTTGAAAGCGCTTGTCTTACATGCTCAGTCAAGAAATTAGGATTTTTATTAATTTTGGCTTGCAAACTGATTGTTTCTAAAATCGTTTTCAAGTCACGTACTGCAACCCCTTCTTTTAACAAGTTCTGCATTACTATTTGAACATCACCAACGGTTATATCTTTCATCATGTCGTTTACATAATCTTCTGAAACCTCTTTTTTAAGATTATCAATAAGCTGTTGAACATCAAATCTTGAAAGAATTTCTGATGCGCATTTCTTAATTACTTCTGTTATGTGAGTTGAAATTACAGCAGATGCTGATACAACAGTATATCCTGACATTTCTGCCATATCTTTGTCTTTAGCTTCTATCCAGAGAGCAGGTAAGCCGAACGCTGGTTCTATAGCGTGAATACCATTGATTGCGAGGTTTCCAACAGGATCTCCTGCACACATAGCAAGGAATCTTTCAGGATAAACTTCGCCAGACTCTAATGCGACACCTTTTAATTTTATCTGGTACGAATTTGGAGAAAGCTGTAAATTATCTCTAACTCTGATTGATGGTAAAACGATACCTAAATCCAAAGCCGTTTGACGTCGAATTTGTGCAATACGTTCAAGCAAATCACCGCCCATTTCAACATTAAGAAGCTGAACAAGTCTGTACCCAACTTCGATTTCTATAGTATCAACGTTAAGAAGTTCCATAACACTTTCTCTGGTTGCTTTTGCTCTTTTTTCTTTTTTACCGAGTTTTTCTTGTTGTTCTTGTTGAACTTTTTGGGCTTCTTGTGTTTGCACTTCCTCCTTCTTAGATTTAACTTTAAAATATGCCATACCACCAGCGATAGCAGCAATTGTTAAAAATGGAATTGTCGGCATGCCGGGGATTATACCCATAAAACCAAGCAAACCGGAAACAACTCCAAGAACTCTCGGGTCAGAGAACATTTCCTTCTTGATATCTTGAGAAAGTGATTCATCTTTGCCGGTTGCTCTTGATACAATCAAACCTGTTGCAGTTGAGATTAAAAGCGCTGGGATTTGTGACACAAGACCATCACCAACTGTTAAAATCGTATATGTTGATAATGCCTGTTGAATATTCAAATGGAGCTGAATAACACCAATAATCAAACCACCTACAATATTAATAACAGTAATTACAATACCTGCGGTTGCATCACCTTTTACAAACTTTGAAGCACCATCCATAGTACCGTAAAAATCTGTTTCACGTTCTAATTTTTTACGTCTTTCTTTTGCTTGTTCTTCATTAATTAAACCGGAGTTCAAATCGGCATCAATACTTAATTGTTTACCAGGCATTTTGTCCAATGTAAATCTTGCAGATACTTCAGCAACACGAGTTGCACCACCTGTGATAACCATAAAATTAATCAAGACCAAGATACAAAATATAACGGCACCGACAACATAATTACCACCAACAACAAATTCTCCAAATGAACTGATAACATTACCAGCCTCACCGTTTAAAAGAATTAGACGAGTCGAACTTACGTTTAAACCAAGTCTAAATAGTGTTGCAATCAACAATACAGTTGGGAAAGAGGAATAATCAAGGGGTTCTTGAGTATATAAACAAACCAATAATATTACTACTGCTAGTGAAATATTAACAGTCAATAATAAGTCCAAAAGTGCGGGTGGCAGAGGAATAACCATCATGCAAACAATAACGACCAAGCCGATTGCAAGGACGATATCGTTGTTGCTTAACAGTTTAGATAATTTACCCAGTTCCATTTATTCTTATTTTTTTATCCCACTAATTGGGCATTCCTCTCCAACTAACATTCTATCATCATTTTGGTAATTTAAACAAGCTTGTTAAGATTTTGTAATCTTTTCTGAGAGTTTGGAAACATTTTTAATTTAACTTGATTATAAAAACTTATCATGGAATACAAAACAGAAGGATTCGGTTTTTCCATAAAAGATGATAAATCCGGTATTTTTTGTCCTCTCGGCGAACCATTATTTACTATAGGACAAAATCCACCTTGCAAAACTAATTTCTTAATTGGAACATGACTTTGAAAATTCAAACTATAGTTATTTTTAACTTTTATTATGCTTGACCTCATCACCCTATTATCTCTCTCCATTTTTTTGCTTAAATACAAAAGCTAAAATTTCTGCAACTGCAACATACATGTCTGAAGGAATCATTCCATCAACAGGAACAGTATTATATAAAGTTCTTGCAACCGGTCTATTTTCAACTATTGGAACATTATTATCTTTTGCAATTTCTCTTATTTGAAAAGCAAGATAATCTACACCTTTTGCTACTACAATTGGTGCCGGAGCCTTGGTTTTATCATACTTTATTGCAACGGCATAGTGAGTTGGGTTGGTTACAACAACGTCCGCTGTTGGCACAGAAGACATCATCCGCTGTTTTGCCATTTGCATTTGAATAGACTTAATTCTCGCTTTAATTTTAGGGTCCCCTTCTGTATCCTTTTGTTCATCCTTAATTTCTTGTTTTGTCATTTTTATAGATTTTTCATACTCATAGTTTTGATATTTTTTATCTAAATAACCTAAAACAAGCATTGCAAGACACATGTTAATAATCATATTAACGAGAATTGATACAACAATATTAAGTGCAATTGGGATTTCCAAGCCAACCATACCCAGTAAATCGCCTTTTCGGCTGTTTATCGCTGAATACCCACAAGCTGCAACAACTACAATTTTTAAAATAGATTTTGCAAATTCTACTAATGAACGTGGTTCAAAAGGATTAAACATACGTTTAGCATTTTGCAACATTCTTTGAGGAGAGAGATTCTCCAAATTAAATTTAGCTTTTTCTAAGGCAAAAACAGGTCCTACATCCATACGAATAATAAACACAGCTGCAATTGCAAGCAGTACAAAGAATGGTACAACTATTATTGCCAAATATTTGAAATACGGTAACAAAATCCCCATTACATTGGAAGAATCAATATTAACATAATCTAGATGAGAAAACGTTTCTCGAAGCATACCTTGAATTGTGTTTCCCATATTTTTTGCAAATACACCCAGAAACGCAACACTCGCAACCATAACAAGAGCAGAATCCATATCTCTGCTCTTAGATACGTTACCTCTTTCACGCTCCTTGGTTCGCCGTCGGGTGGTGGCTTCTTCTGTTTTTTCTGCTGCATCATTTCCCATAGGTTACATTATACCATTCACAGCTAAAATTTTACAAGGCTACTAAAACAAAAGCGCTATTTTTTCCATAAATTGGCCAATTATTACAGTAATATATTCTGCCATTGGGCGCATAAACATCAACGACAAAAGAAGTCCCAGATATATTTTTAAAGGCATAGACACCATAAAAATATTCATCTGAGGCATCATTTTAGAAGTAAAACCTAACAATATATCTGTAATAAACAGAACACCAAAAATAGGAAGTGCAATTCCCAACCCGATACCAAAAATTTGTCCGGATACTGTTATAATGTTTCCGACTAATTCCGGAGAAAATACAATATTATACCCGATTGGCATTGATTTAAAACTGTTGTATATTGCAGAAAATAGCCATTGATGAGCACCTAGTCCTATAAAAAGCATTGTTGCCAAAAAAGTATAAGCTTGCGTTATTACCGGAGATTGCCCGCCAGAAGTCGGATTCAATGCTTGGTCTGCCGATAATCCCATTTGTATGGCAAACATGTTTACACCCAATTCTACACCAACAAAGATAATATTTGCACAATATCCAATCGCAAAACCAACAAAAAATTCTTTTATTAATATTAATGTTAAAGCCGGAGCAGAAGTCGGCATTGCAAAAGCGGAATTATATTGAACAATCGGAAACAAAATAAAAGCTATTGTTGCAGCTAACCATATTTTTACTTGCATTGGAATAGGATAAGTAGAAAACAATGGTGCTGACATCAACAAACCCGTTAATCTGGTAAAGATTGCCATAAAAATTATTATATTACTTGGTGAAAATAATACATCCAGATTAAACATTATGCCCCGCCAATTAATTGAGGAATCATATCCATAAATTCATTAAACGTTGTTATAAAAATACCAAACATCCAAGGCATTAAAAAAATTAACAAAAGCACACAACCAACAATCTTTGGTACAAATGTCAATGTAGATTCTTGAATTTGTGTTACTGTTTGGAAAATACTTACCAAAAGACCAAGAACTACACCAACCAGCAATATAGGTACAGAGATTTCTAGAGTCAGTATGAACATTTTTTGTAAAAGTGTTATTACTATATCTTGATTCATTTTAAACTTATTACCTTTCTAAGCTCTAGTGCACAAAGCTTTCTACCAGAGATTTTACAACCAAATACCAACCATCAACCATTACAAACATAATTAACTTGAATGGCAGAGCAATCATTGTCGGTGGTAAAAACATCATACCCATAGATACCAGAACTGATGAAACTACAATATCTATTACTAAAAACGGAAGATACACTACAAAACCTATTGTAAAAGCCGTTTTCAATTCACTCAAAATAAATGACGGTAACAACACATAGGTTGGAACATCATCCTTATTTTTAGGTTTTTCTATTTTTGCCATCCTCACAAACAAAGCAAGCTCTTTTTCATGAGTTTGTTTGAACATAAAATTACGTACAGGAACAATACCTCTATCAAGTGCAACCTGTTGAGTAATTTGATTTTTCATATATGGCTGCAGCGCCTGTTCATTGATTTCATTAAAAGTTGGCGCCATAATAAAGAAAGTTAATATTAAAGCTAAACTTGTTATAACCTGATTCGGCGGTAAATTTCCGGCTCCTAATGCTTGTCGTGTAAGAGATAAAACTACAACAAGTCTTACAAAAGATGTTGTCATAATTAATATACTTGGTGCCAATGTTAAAATTGTTAACCAAATTAAAATCTGTAATCCATTGGTAAAATCTTGTGGAGAATTTGCTGTTTGCATTCCAATATTTATATTTGGAAAAGACATTGCAGCTTCTGATGGTAAAAATGACACCAAAAACATTCCCAACAACGCTCCCCAACGTTTTAATTTTGCTAAATTCATTAATTTATATTCCTTAAATGACTATAGTTCAACTATATGCTACCAAATTATTAGGTTACATGGCAAATCATTAAGTTTTATTTTTTTATATTAATTTTTGTAACAATTTATCTTCAAATATTAAAGTTTTTACAAAAAATGCCGTAATACAAAGCATAAGGAGTCAAATTATGGCAGAAGATTTTAAAGTAGATAAGAATACACAACAAGCGGTACCTGAAAATACCACAAATAATACAAATAACAGTGGTGGAAAAGTTATTGATGAAGCAAATTATAGAATTCATGCTCCTCAAGAAAAAGGTCCAACTGCGATCGGACGTGGTGGAGATCCTTTATTCAGACGTATAAATGCATCAAGAGAACAATTATTGGAATTAATCGAAGAAACAGGTACTGTCCAAGATTGGATACAACGAGAGCAATCTAACAACGCAGCGCTTGCCTGCTTAAATAATGAAGATTTAAAAGATGTGTATTTTGAAATCAAAGATGGTTTTGAATGCGCAGATCAGAAATATGGTCCGATTTCTCTAATGGGATTTAAAACTCCTAGTGGTGTCGAGATTCCAAGATTAAAAGTATATGATGCCGATGGAGAAGTTTTGCAAGTTTTAACAGGACCTATGGCTATAGATGAATTAAATAAACGTGCTTTAGCATACAAAGATTCTGTTAAAAACTACGAAGCATTGCCGGAAGCAGAAGAAGCAACCGGAGAAATTGCAGACTATGTTGCAGAAAATAAAACTACTTAGCCGGTCGTTTTAAAACTATTCCGTTAAGCTTACAAAACGAAGTTAGGACTGATAGTTCTTCTTTAATCAATTTTTGCAAATAAACATGGTCGTTTACTATACTTACATTTTTAGCAAGTTGGAACATCTTCAATGATTGTTTAATATATTCCGACCTCATTGTAGATTTTGGCAATGCAAGTTCTTGATACAATTTTGCGTACAACAAGTATGATTTTACTAAATTTGTTTCAAGGTTAAATTGTTTTGCTATAAAAATTGATTTTTCTATATAAACTTTTGCGGATTCAAAATCTTGTTTCGCCATATAAATTTCACCCACAAGTTTGTTATAAAGTGAAATAAAGAAATAATTATTAATACTTGGTCCTTGAGCAATATCCAATGCTTTTGTTGCGATATCAAGTGCAAATTGGGTACCATTTGTAATTAATCTTATTTCTGCAATCAAATACCAAGATAATAAAACACCAGTCGCTATTTTTTCTTTAGCGAAATAAGCAACCTGCTCCTCTAAAATTTCCAGAGCTTTTTTGTTTTCGTTTTTATCTTTTAACATTTTTGCTAGTAATGTTTTTAAAATATTTTTTGTAAAATTATCATTTACGTTATTTGCATAAGCTACAACGTTAAAAAGCTCGGTATACAAACTATTATAATCTTTTTCTATAAATTTATTAGAAATATCTATAAAATTCCAACGTGACACAATGAAAGAATCCATACTATCAAGCGAAAATTCTTTTAGAATATCATCCAATATTTTTTCAGAAGTTTTAATATCACCTTTTATTGTATTAGCTAAAGCCAATGCTAAATGTGCACGACATAATAATGCAGCATCTGTTGTCTGATTTTTTTCTAAAATTTCAAATATAAGTTTGATAACATCAAACATTCTGCTATCACCTTGGAAAGTTAAAGCTTCTGCAAAATCGAAATACACTTCTATCCAAGTTTCGTACAAATCCTGAATCTTGATTACAGCCGTATTTTTCCCTTTTGTAAGATATTTTTCTAATACGGGCATAACTTCAGTATCAACAAGGTTAATAACTTGACCATAATTTCCTAAACGCAACAATGGGCGTACTTGACGTGATTTAATCAGAGTATGCTCTAATTCCATTGTTTCCGGAACTTTGTTTAAAACACTATCTGCACATTCAATAGCACCCCAATAATTACCGTTTTTCATAGACGCAGAAGCTAAATATCCAAGCAATTCTATATGCTCATTTTCTTCATTATCATTAAGCATCATAACAGCATTCTGCAAATATTCAAACGCCGCTTTATGATCAATAGGTTCAAGCAACTTTCCAACTCTAGTATATATGTTTTTCTTAATTTTTTGACAATATGGAGAGCTCTTTTTCTCAATTAATTTCAATGCTTGTTTTTGAGCAATTATATACAACCCGATATCGCCTATATAAGCAGCTTGTTTCATTAATAAAGTCCAAACATCAAAAGCTTCAGTTTCTTTATTCAATTTTTGAACTAAGAACCCAAGTAATGCAATTGATGACTGCTTATAAATATTAAGCATTTCGTACATAATATTCAAAATTTCTTCTGTGCAATCATCATTTTTTAAGATAGAAACAGTAGCTTTCCATATGTTATAACTTTTGAAATCAAATGATAAATTGTTAATTTGACTTATAAAACCGGATTGTGTCAAGCGTTCAACAATTCTTTCGAATTCCTGAGGAGTATTATTGTCAAAATGTTCCAACATTGCAGGATAAAACTTATACCCTAACAAAGACATTGCAACTAACATACGATATGAAGCATAATCTTCATCTTTAAGAATAGAAAGACGAGCATCCAAGATTTCTTCAAGAGAATTATAATTCACAAACTTTAGATTATTTCGTTTCAAATCTTTAGATAGCATAACCATTTGTTCTACAATCGCCGGATTACCGCCCGATACTTTGTATACAAAATTAACAAAATCTTCACCTGCTTCAAAATTGTTATATTGATTTATCAAAACTTCTACTTGATTTTTTGTAAACGGTGCAAGCGTTAAATCTTCATAATTTTCCTCTGTTAATTTAGGTGATGCTATACATCCCATGCCAGGGCGCTCAACAGAAGAAATAATGATAAACTTACAACGTTCTAGAACATAATCATCTTTAAGAAGTTCTTTTAAGAAATCAAAAGACATACCGTCGATTAATTCAAAATTATCAATAATGAAAACGACTTTCATTTTTTCAACAATAGTTAAAAGCACTTTTTTCATTATTTTAAACATTTTTGCTTTATTAAAATAAATATTCTCATACTTATCCAAATTTTCAGGATACAAAAAGTTTAACAAATCCAAAATTTCTTCATTTGAAAGAGCAGGAAAATCTTGTTTAAAAAATTTTAAAGAATTTTTTTTAAGTTGTAAAGTATCAGGGCAGAAATTATTTACGTTAAAAAAAGTAAGCAATAAATCTTGAAAATACCCAAATGGTGACAACTGAGTCACTTGAGTACAAGTTCCCAAAAGCCAAATAAGTTTTGCATTTTTTAATTCATTTATTGTATATCTTAGTACTAAATTTTTACCAAGTCCGCTTTCACCATTGATAGTAATAATTTTTGAATCACAATCTTTGATTGCATCTAAAAGCTTTGTCTTAACTTTTTGCTGCGAACTTTTTGATGCAGAATACTCAGGTTTTGGACTAAACTTTGGCTTTACAAACTCAATTCCGCATTTCCGGCATGATTTTGCTTCCGGAACATTTGCAGCACCACATTCAGTACAAATTTTTATTAAGACTTTATGGCAACCAGAACATTCTGTAGCAGTTATCGGATTTATTTGTCCACAATTTTTACAAACCAAAGCAACCCTTGCGCCACAATTAGCGCATTTTAAAGAGTTGTCTTTAATTTCACTTTTACATTTGGGACACTGCATATTTTTGTCCTTATATTACTGCTATAATTTCATTCAAAGCATCAATTACCGAATTTTCATCCATTCCTAATTCAGTAGAAATATCCGAAACAGATTTATTATCTTTGTATTTCATATTATAAACATCTATTATTTTCAACTCTGGTCTTTTATTAGCCAAATCTTGAATATCTTTAACTATTAAATCTGTATCTAAAGTATCATTTATATCGACATTCTCAGGATTAAAATTGAATTTAGAGAAATCTGTAACTGCAAATTGTTCTGATTCATCATTCTTTGCATCACCCACTATCTCCAATTCCACTGGAGATTCAGCCTCTTCATTCAAATTTAATTCAAATCCGTCACTTTCTGTACTTTCTAAAAGTTCATCTCCACTATCTAAAGTCAATTCATCCGAAAAAGCTAAATTATCATCTGCAGATTCTAAATCAAAGCTATCATCACCTTCAACTTGTAAGAAATCGTTTCCAGATTGTTCTAACTCAAAATTTTCAGCTTCTTCAGTTTGTAATACATCATCATTAGTTTCATCAGCTTTCGGCAACAAATCCTCTACAGGATTTTCAACCTCTGCCAAAGGTTCTGCTTCATCTGATATTTGTAATTCTAAGTCATTTTGTTCAACTTCTTCAATCGGACTTTCATCAGTATCAACTTCTTCACTGCTTACTTCCGGATTTAAGTTTTCTTCTGACTCATCAACAAAATTCAACATAGGAGATTCAACTTCATCTAAGTTCAAATCATCAGAACTATCATCATTTTCTAAAACAACTTCTTCATTAGTTTCTGTAGCAACTTCTTCTATATCGTCAGCTGCTTCTTGTAAAGGTTCTTTCTCATCATTTTCTTTTGATTCCACAAAGTTATCTAACAAATCATCTTTATCAGATATTTCTTCTAAAACATCATCTTCTTTTTGATAATCTAGACTTTGGATATCATCCGCTTTTTCTACAACAAAATCACTATCTTCAACTTGTTCTTGTAAAAAATCATTTTCAGATGCATCACTTTCTGGTGCGTTATTTATTTCCAAATCTTCTGTTGATAATTCACCAATATCATTCTTTTCATCATGATTTTCAATGTCTAAATTTTCTTGATTATCAGCTGGTAAAACCTCGTTAACATCAGAACTTAAGTCATTTTCTTCAATTTTTTCTGATAAAACAAGTAAATCATTATCCTCAATATAATCTTGAGCCGGAGCTTCAAACTCGTCTGTTAAAACGTCATCATCAATAGAATTCAAACTTGGCTCTTGTTCTTCTTGAATTGGTTTATCAACAATATCATTTAGTTCTGACTTATCAGAAGCAAGCTCTAACAAATCAGATTCAGTTGAATCAGAGCATGTAGATTCTGCACTATTAATCATCTTATCAACTAAAGTATTATCAACTTTTTTAACAACTTCGTTTGAGACAAAACTTTGTTGCGGTTGTTGCGTAACAGATGATACTGTGGCATGCTTAATTTCAGGATGAAATCCCATTTTTTTAGGCACTGTAATTATAGATGTTGCAACAACTTTTTCTAAATAAGCGCTAATTACACTTTCATTTGGTACAGAATTAATTATAACTTCTGAATGCTTATAAACATCATCTATAATATCATCCAAAATAGCTTCTAAACCTGAATATTTTCTGTGTTTTTTTACTATATCAGCAATAATATTGTAATACTTATTATTTTTTTCCATAATTAATCTCTTCTATTTAAACTATAAATGTATAATTAGCACAGGATTGCCCTGTAATTTCGCAAAAGAATCAGTATTCATACTTAAATTCATTGCCAGAGCTTTGTTAACAGTTTGCATAATAACATTATCAACACTTTGCTCGCCACTTGATACTGTTACACCCATAGCCTCAAATTTTCTACTGCTTGGATTATATCTAATTTCTACAGCAATTTTATTTGATATTGGCGGTTTGTTCAACAATAATAACTCAGTCTTTAAGTTTAGCTGTATAATTTTGCCTAGCTTGATTAAGTAACGTTTTGCAGAAGTATTTGCAGCATATCCGGCTGGTACTTCCCAATCGACTTTTAAATTTGTTACAAGAATTGAAGCATCCAAATTTTGTTCAATTGCCGGAATTGACGTTGATGTACCTTCATTCTGAGATTGCACAGCAGGTACAATATCCAGTTTTTCGTTTGGCATAGCTTCCTGTTGTACAGATTGAATTGGCTCCACAACAGATTGAACTGGTTCTGCAACAGATTGAGTTGTATCTTCATTATTAGCAATAATATCATTTTCAGGAAGCGAATTATTACTAAACTTTGTATATCCTAAATATGAACCCGCACCCAATATTGCCAAAACTGCAACAATCGCTAAAGGTTTTAATAACGATGTCTTTTGTTTTGCTTGTGGATAAACGTCCATTTCTTCTGCATCGGCATTCATATCGTCACTTGCGCCATTATTGAACAACGCCTCTATTTGCTTTTCCGAATGAGATTCTTCTCCTTGTTCCTTTTCAGTACTTAATTCCGGAGTTGAGTTAATTTCTTCCGACTCCTCATTCAGTATATCTTCAAGGTTATCTAGACTAGGTGATGCTACAGTTGTAAAACTTCCAAATGAATTTTCATCTTCCTTATCTTCAACAACAACATCATTGTCATTAACGACGTTATTATCTTCTTTTTCTTCATCCACAAGTTCAGCCAAATCATTCTGAAAATCCGGAACTAAATCATCTTTACTAACTGAACTATCAGCAATATTAACATTTTGTTCTTCTTCATTTTGTTCCAAAACATTATCCGTCAAATCACCATCAGACGATAATTCAAGCAAATCATCATTGTTTAAATCTGCATTAAGTTCAAATTCTGAATTCAAAGCCAATTCACCGGTCTGAGCATCTTCAACAAGGTCATCACCATTTGCAGTATCAAAGCCAAATCCTTCCAGAGAATCAAGACCGGAATTATCTTCATCTAAATCAAAATTATCTAAATCACTTTGACTTACATTTTCTACATTTGTAACAGATACAAATCTAAAAACTTCTTTTGCTTTCAAAGCCTTTGCCAACCTTAAACGAGCATCTTTTGAATGTATCATTTTCTGATAAAACTCATTTACGTCATCTAATTTGCCATCAATATAGGCAAAAATATCCTTATCTTCTATATCCGGCTCATCAGAATACTCAGAAAGAAGGTTTTCTACTTCATAAAAAGACTTTAAATCATCTTCCGTTATATGATAATAACCGTCAATAAGATTATTTTTGTTTATATCTTCCGGTTTTATAAAACCTACAACTTCAGCACCTGATAAATCAGGTGTAATTTTTATGAACATATAAGCTATCGGTAAGAGATTGTCATTGAAATGAGCTGCAGGAACAGACAATTCATCATCGCTAAAAAATACTCGTGCATCAATATAACAATTGTTTACATATAAATCGGAAATATCTATATCTTCTAACACACGACCAATATTATGTAGTCCTGATTCAGCCTCAGCCTTATATTTATCATCTTCAAAATACCGAACAGCAATTCCTGCTGCTAAAGCATTTGCCACAGCACGATTTCTTACACCGGTATCTGAAATAAGCTTGCAGATATTCTGCGCCAGCTCAATATCACTACTTTCTATTAAAAAATTACCAGTACTCACCTAACACTCTCCCATACTTACATTCAATAATACCATATTATAAAAAAAAAATCTATATATGAGCATGCTTTTGACTTTTTTGAGTAATTAATTAAATCATATAGTGGATATTTATCATAAAAGATTAATGTTAAAAATAATTTATCCGATACTATTGATTGAAAGGATTAGATATTATGTTTTCATCCATGATTCAAAATTTATTATCATCATCAGGAAAATCAAGTGCAATGCAAAGAGCTGTGCAGATGAATAATTATGTTAATACATTAAATGCTCAGTGGACACCTGTTGAGAAACAAAGCCAAGCTGCTGATGCACAATTACCTAATAATATTCAATCCTTCGATAGTGTATTAAAAAAATCTTCTAACGTTAAATTTGGGGATTTATTAAGTAAACCTGTTACAAAAGTAAATGCTAATATTTACACAGCACAAGCGTCATCACCAATTAATACAGATAAAGTAACAACTCGAGAACAAATTAAAAATTTGGTATCTAAGGTTTCAAAAAAACATGGTGTTGATGAAAAACTAGTAAATGCCCTAATTAAGCAAGAATCAGGTTTTAATCCAAAAGCAAAATCAAAAGTTGGCGCTATGGGTTTAATGCAACTCATGCCGGCAACTGCTAAAGGTCTGGGTGTAACAAATGCTATGGATCCGGAGCAAAACGTTGAAGGCGGAGTTAAATACTTAAAGTCCATGCTTAACCGTTATAATGGCAATGTTATATTGGCTCTTGCTGCATATAATGCCGGTCCGGGAGCTGTTGATAAATATGACGGTGTGCCACCATATAAAGAAACGCAAAATTACGTTAAATCTATATTATCCAATTACCTGTAAAAATCAAGCATTAGCTTTTAATTTTTCAGCTTGTTTTGCTTCACGTTCTCTATCTTGCTTTTCATGAATACGTCTGGTATTAGCATAAGTTAAACGAGGAATAAACCAGCCCAATAAGTATGGAGAAATAAAGAATGTTGTAAGCAATCCCGGAACAGATGTTAAGCCTCTTGCGAAAGTCGTAATTTTATTACTCTTAGCATTCTTAGCTGCTTTCATCAATGTTTTAATTGCATCATCAGCCTTGCTGCCTTCCAGTTTTTCTATTACGCCAATTATTTTTTTATTCTTTTCTGATTTACTCAAAGATTTAATTGAGCTTAATTCAAAAGTATTTTTGTTAAATACAGAACCGGCGTCCTCCGATTTAGAAATAATTTTCTGTAAATCTCCACCGTTTTTATCTATATACTTACAGAAATTCAACATCTTATCTTTTGAATCAATTTTATTATACAAAGAATTAATTTCAGAGTTTGTTAATACGTGAGCTTTACTATAGGGATTTAATAAATCTAAAGACGTAGCCAACTTAGATTTTCCGTTTCTATCTTTGTGCATTAAAACAAAGCCGGATTGTTTTTCGTAAGATGTAACACAAGCTCTTGTTAGCATAGGAACAGCAAAGACAACCGCAAGACTTGAAGTCAAATCTCTTAAAAGAATTTCATATACTTCTGTTAAATCTTTTTTACCATCTTCATCAACCTGAGCACGACTGTAAGCACGCATTCCTCTTGGTGCTAGCAAACCAAAAACAGAAAGTCCTGCCATTAAAGTATTAGTAAAATTGTGACCGTTATACTCAAGTTCAGATGACACAAAATCGCTTTTATTCTTATCAATTAATTTTCCTAACCGTTCCAACAGACCTTGTTTTGGTTTTCGACCTTCAAATGCAATATTGTATTCTTCAACTTTTTGTTCTTCTTTTGTTCTTGCCCCAGGAGCAGTATTACTTCTAGCATATAGCTTAGGTAAAACAGATAAAACTCCTAATGTTGCAGCCATCATTGAAATATTTGTAATCATTCTTTTTGCTAAAGATTTATCTTTCAATTTATCAGCAGCAATTTCATCCAATGTATTTATATGTTTATTAGCAGTAATTGCATCATCGGAATATTTCATCATGCCATCTATAGCTGATTTAATATCAAAAACTTTTTTACTGTCAAATTTATCAGAACCAAATTTAACTTTTTGAAGCATTTCTAAATTGGAAGATTTAGAATATTTTATATCATCTATATGAGAAACAATATTATCCATACATTGTTTGCGATATTTTGCTTTTCCTCTAAATTTTTCCAACTTTACATCTGCTGGAATTTTTTCCATGTTATTAACTTGTTTAAGAATGTATTCAACAGAGTCCTTAGAAATATTTTCTTTGCCCAAAGTATCTTCTAACATGCTCTTGATATTTTTTTTGTAAAATTCTTGCTTAAATTCTTCCGGCTTATTTAAGAGATTTTTATCAAATTTAGGATTAGTCAAAAATTCTTTTAAGCTATTACCGAAACGCTTGATTAATTGAGTATTAATACTCGTTGAACGTCCGGCTTTTGCAGCTACCCACAAACAAATTGGAGCAACCGCCATCATACAAGGTCCTGTTAACCCTTCCCTTCCAAGAACTTCTGTACCTTCTTGAATATTGTAGTGACCTGTATGTTCTTTATCTCTTAAGAATCCGGCAGCCGTTCTAGGCACTGTCATACCACCAAAATCTTGAATCAGAAATGATGCAAGAAAACCCTTATCTTCAATTCCCTGCATTACATTTCCACTCAGATTCAGTAGACTAGTCATACCAGACTTAAATGACGGAGATGTAATACTTTTCTCCTGAACATTATTTTCCTGTTTACTAGTAATAGAATTGTTATATATATTGCTATTATGAATTTTCAAGCACACTAATCCTTAAATCTCATCTACAATATTATAAAGTATTAAACAAAAAAATATTTGCCATCTTTTTTTAACTAATTTTTGGATATAGGCTTAAAATCAATAATAAGTTAATTTTATAAGATTTACATAGCTTAACATTAACATTATTTTTTCAAATTTATGCTAGGATTTAGGTATGAAATTTTTAGAAGTAAAATTTGATAATATTAAAGAACTAGCTGAATTAGCCTCCGAAATTTGGCATGAATATTGGCCTTGCATACTTTCTGTAGAACAGATTAATTACATGGTGGATAAATTTCAATCAGAGCATGCCATATTGGAACAAATTAAAAATGAAAATTATACATATTATTTTATTCTTAAAGATGGGAATAAGTGCGGCTATTTTGGGATATCACGAAAAGAAGATTATTTATTTCTATCAAAATTATATATAAAAAAAGAATATAGGCATCAAGGCATTGGTAGAATAGCTTTCGGGGAAATTAAAAATATTGCGAAAAATTACGGATATACAAAAATAAAATTGACTGTTAACAAAAATAATAAGCATACAATTAACGCTTACTTAAAATACCGTTTTGCAATAGTAGCACAAGATGTAACCGATATTGGCAATGGTTTTGTGATGGACGATTATATTATGGAATATACAAGTGTTGTATAGTGACTTCATTGGCTAGAGATTACTGTCGTTTTTAATTTTCTGCAATCTTGTAGTATTCTCCAAGAAGCCGACCAAATGTGCTACGTACGTAGTACCTACGTGCGTAGCACAAAAAAATGCTTGAGCTTGGAGCTCAAGCGGAATTAGGAAAAAGGGATTTTATTTAAAAAGGAATGTTTTGTTTGTTGTGTTTGTAGTTTATTTTTCTGCCCTTACGGGTTAACCCCCACCCTAACCCTCCCCCGAGGAGAGGGAACGCACCAGACTTGTAGGTTCACTTCGAGGCGGAGATTGTAGTTTCGATATAATCTAGTAATTTTCACCTAGCAGCCGACGTAATGGCTACGTGCGTAGCACTAGCTGAAGATACC